>JBDTEI010000460.1:0-6033 GCA_039922675.1 Microcoleus sp. | reverse complement strand
TTTGATCGGAGTTGGAGCTCCGTAGTAATCTACCATGACTCGATCGAGCAGGGAGGCGTTGGCGCGTCCCGTGCGAATAGTATTAAAAGACCGTTGAGTAGCCTCAACAGCCTTTTGCATATGATCTTCTGATTCAGCTAACTTCACAAAATCCTCCGACAAGGGTTCCAATAGATTCTCCCATTACGGCGCGGTAGATGTTGCCCGAGACCGAGAGGTCAAATACCATAATAGGAATATTATTTTCTTTGCACAGGGCGATCGCCGTACTGTCCATCACCCGCAAGTCTTGGTTTAAGACGTGGGCGTAGGTGAGGGTTTGATACCTGCGCGCGTTGGGGTTGACGTGGGGGTCGGAATCGTAGACCCCATCTACCTTAGTAGCTTTAAAAATCACCTCTGCATCAATTTCAGCCGCCCGCAATGCAGCGGTAGTATCAGTAGTAAAAAAAGGATTGCCAGAACCGGCACCAAAAATCACTACACGTTTTTTTTCCAGGTGACGAATGGCGCGCCGCCGAATGTAGGGTTCAGCTACTTCTTGCATGGCGATCGCCGATTGCACCCTTGTTGGTACTCCTGCTTGTTCCAGTGCATCCTGCAAAGTGATAGCATTCATGACCGTAGCAATCATGCCCACATAGTCGGCTGTTGCCCGATCCATACCTGCCGAAGCAGCTTTCACGCCACGAAAAATGTTGCCGCCACCGACAACGATCGCGATTTGAATGCCTTGGGACACTACTTTGGCCACTTCCTGGGCGATCGACTGAACGACTACGGGATCGATACCGTAGCCCAAGCTGCCCATCAGCGCTTCACCGCTGAGCTTCAGCAAAACCCGCTGATAAACCATCCCCATGCCGCCACTATTTTTTTACTTCTGTTTGCCTCCACCATAAGATAGCAGCACGGGTGCATTTTGAACATCAATTGCCTGGAACAGGCTTTTGGGCTTGTTCCAGAACACTTTACTGAGAACCGTTGACTGAATTTATTCCTTGGGAACGAAATCAAGAGCAGCAGAATTCATGCAATAACGCTGACCCGTGGGCTTGGGCCCGTCGTTAAATACGTGACCGAGATGAGCGTCACAAACAGCACAGAGTACCTCAGTGCGGCGCATGAATAAGGCGTTATCCGATTCATTCCTGACATTTTCTTCTTTTATGGGAGCGTAGAAACTCGGCCAACCGGTACCGGAATCGTATTTTGTTTCTGATTTAAATAGCTCCGTACCGCAGCAAATACACTTATAAGTTCCGGGCTTTTTGTTGTCATGATATTCGCCACTAAAAGCTCTTTCCGTTCCTTTTTTTCTGGTGACTTTGAACTGTTCTGGCGTTAGTTGCTGTTGCCATTCGCCATCGGTTTTTTGTATTTTGTCAGTCATGGTTTAATGTTTGGTGTAGATGGAATTAGTTTGTTCTTGAAAACATGGCGGTTGAAACCGCGTCGATACAGACAAAACCAGCCTCCGCGGGTTGAAGAGCGGGTGGTTGAAATTATTTCTTCAGTCCGCGCACCATCCGGACATCGTTTGTATAGGAGCGGTTTCAACCGCCGTCCGACAATCTTTGTTTGTATAGATGGGGTTTCAAACCCTACGTCGGATCTGGTTAACTCATGCCTCCATTAATATTAACCTAATTGGCTCTAAATGAACATACCAGGGAAAAGGATTGTCCTTGATCGCCCGCCACTTTTCCTTGAAAACTTCAGCTTGCAAGTGATAATCTTGGGAATCATTCGGAGGCGAGTGCAATTTGAGATATAATGTCACCCGGTGCGGAGTTTCCACAGTTGAGGCGATCCAACAAGCAAAAGTATTTTCGCGATCGCACCAGCTCACAAAACTGACTTGATGAGCCCGAATTCCCACAAAAACTAGAGATTTGGGAATTGGTTCGACGACAGTCAGATTGCAGCCCCAGTCGATCGCCTCTACGACAGTTTCAGCAACCAGTTTAGCGACACAGAAGTTTTTACAGCCAGTCAACTGGGCGACGGTGAAGTTGCGCGGGCGATCGAAAATGTTCTGTTTGCTGTCAAAGGCGATCGGCTTTCCGTCAGCCAAAACCAACAGATTTTCGCACACCCGGTAAACTTCCTCTAAATTGTGGCTCACAAACAAAGTAATGCCCCGATAATTAGCCAGAGTCTGCATTAACTCCCGTTCCAGTTGACTCCGCAAGTGCGTATCCAAAGCCGAAAATGGTTCATCTAACAGCAGTAAATCGGGACAACTGGCGATCGCCCTCGCCAAAGCCACCCGCTGCTGCTGGCCGCCAGAAAGTTCGTGGGGATAGCGGTTTTCCATTCCCAACATTTGCACCGAAATTAGTTGTTCTTTGACTCGATTTTTTTGCTCGCTTTTAGATAAATGCTGCAAACCAAAAGCAATATTTTGAGCCACATTCAAGTGCGGAAACAAAGCATAGTTTTGAAACAAAAAACCAATGCGGCGGTCTTTAGAAGGTAAATTAATGCCCTCAGCCGAGTCAAATAAAACCTTGCCGTTAACTGCAATTTTACCGCTGCTAGGAGTTTCCAAACCAGCGATGCAGCGCAGAGTCATGCTTTTGCCGGAACCCGACGCGCCCAAAATTCCCAGCACTTCCGGGCCGATATCAAAACCGACCTCCAAGGCAAAGCCAGAAAGAGGTTTAAAAATATTTAAAAATAGTCCGCCTTCCAGTTGTTTTTTTGGGGGTTTTATGGTAATATTAGAGGCAAATTGAGCAAAATTAGATTGCCGTTTATAGTTGGGATTTAGTTTGGACGAAATTCTCGGCAAATAAGTCCAGTAATTAACCAAAGTGAGCACGCTCAAAGCAAGACTGAGAATAATCACAACCCAAATAGCAGCTTGCCTCATATCCCCTGCTTCCACAGCAAAATAAATCGCCATCGGGATAGTTTGAGTTTGTCCGGGAATATTCCCCGCTAACATCAATGTCGCGCCGAATTCACCCAAAGCGCGCGCAAATGCGAGAATAGTTCCTGCTAGAATTCCCGGCCACGCTAGCGGTAGCATAATCCGCCAAAAAACTGTCCATTCGGAAGCGCCCAAAGTGCGCGCTGCGTTGAGGAGATTGGCATCAATTTGCTCAAAAGCTCCCAAAGCAGTTTTGTACATCAGGGGAAATGATACGACGGTGGCAGTAATGGCGGCGGCTTGCCAAGTGAAGATAATAGTTAAGTCGAATTTTAGCAACAATTGACCGATCGCGCCATTTCTCCCAAACAGCAGCAGCAGCAAGAATCCGACTACTGTGGGTGGCAAAACTAAGGGAGAAATGAAAATGCCTTCAATCAAGGCTTTACCTCGGATGCGAGTTGAAAGCATCCAGCGGGCGGCAGCTATTCCGAGAAAGAAGGTAAAGAGTGTGGCGACTGCTGATGATTTCAGGGATATCCATAATGGAGATAAGTCAAATTCCATATTTTGGATTAACTATGGCAGTTTTAGATGATTTGTAAATGAGAATTTTTTGGTTCTTCAATACCTTTTATGCTGATTTATTAATTAAACATCATAACTTGCCTGTAAAATCAACACTTACTAGACTTCTTGCAAAAATCTTCGAGTCATAGAGCAACCGCAGATATCGGGCAGATGCAACACCGATTGACGCAGATGGTTTCAGGGTATTTTCGGATTTTTGCAAGAGGTCTACTTATAGCCGTAGGTCACGAACGCAGAACCTCAAACGATAGGCATAACGAATACACTTATTGCGCAGCAATGGTTTCAGGCAATTTTAGGCACAGGTTTAGCATAACAAGTAATCAAGAGCCTCTATATGCTGTTCGGTGCTATCTACTATTAATTCATATTAGTTCAATATTTCCAGAATCAATGCGTAATCGCTCTTTTTTTTTAATTATTCCAGCAGCGTCGCTGGTAGTAATGCCCCAAAATCTTTACCCATTTATGAAAAATATTATTGGCTGTTGACTCGCTAACTTCAAATTGAATCCCTAAATATTAAAAAGTATGAAATTGTGATAAATAAACTAGAGTTGACAGCACTTGTTATAGAGCAAGAAAGTTTCGGTTTATATCCGGCTCCTATTCGATTAATCCGAATTTTATGGGAGTTCAAGTAGCTCGGATTTCCCGTGCGACAAAATTTCAGCATGATTGCATATATCCTGAAATTGAACGGCGGTAATTCCGATTAACCGTTTGGCTTTTTTGGGGTGTTTTTCTAGGTAGTCTAATATTCAGACTCATTAGCTTAAACTCTCCACAAAATTTACGATATTTATTCTAGTTTAGCAGAAAAATAAAATTTTGGATTGGTCTAATGGCTATCCCATAAGGGTTGGAAAGAAATCGGGATGACAGGATTTGAACCTGCGACCCCCTCGTCCCGAACGAGGTGCGCTACCAAGCTGCGCTACATCCCGAATTTAGTCAATATATTTTTACGATATCACATTTAATTCAAAACTTAGCAACCTCGTATATAATGTTTTGTTAAACACTACTCAGGCGGAGACAGGCGTGACAGTTAAGCCCCAGTGGTTGCGAGTAAAAGCCCCCCAGTGGGAGCGCGTCGGCAACGTCAAAGAAATTTTGCGGGATTTATCCCTGAATACGGTTTGCGAAGAAGCTTCGTGTCCAAACATCGGCGAATGCTTCAACGCAGGTACTGCCACATTTTTGATTATGGGCCCGGCTTGTACCCGCGCTTGTCCTTACTGTGATATCGATTTTGAGAAAAAGCCCCAACTTTTAGATCCGACGGAGCCCCAAAGATTGGCGCAGGCGGTGCAGCGGCTGAAACTCAACCACGTTGTGATTACGTCTGTCAACCGGGATGATTTGCCGGATGGGGGCGCGTCTCAGTTTGTGGAGTGCATTCGATCGGTACGATCGACAATGCCGGATACAACGATCGAAGTTTTGATTCCCGACTTGTGCGGCAACTGGGAAGCTTTAGAAGTTATTCTCGCAGCTAAGCCCGAGGTACTCAATCACAATACCGAAACTGTCAAACGGCTTTACCGGAAGGTGCGGCCGCAAGGAAAGTACGATCGCACCTTGGAACTGTTGCAACGCAGCCGCGACCTCGCACCGGGAGTTTACACCAAATCCGGCATCATGGTGGGACTGGGAGAAACAGATGCGGAAATTCGGGAGGTTATGCAGGACTTGCGGGCTGTTGGCTGCGATATTTTGACAATTGGACAGTACCTGCAACCGACTCAAAAGCACTTGAATGTTGAAAATTTTGTGCCGCCAGAACAGTTTGATGCTTGGAGAGAGTTTGGCGAATCTTTGGGATTCTTGCAAGTTGTCGCTTCTCCCTTAACTCGCAGTTCCTATCACGCCGAACAGGTGAGGGAACTGATGAAACTTTACCCGCGCTAGCAATTTTAATTTTAGTTGGCTCGCGCCCGATCGCACCATTTTCACTAAAGCTCGATCGGGTAACAGCGATCGAAAACCTTTGCTTTCCCTCCCAACGTAGTGGTGGCAAAAAAAACCGGTTTTTCATCCTGCTGGTTTTGGGTGATGTTAACCTGGAACCCCAGCAAACAGTAAAACAGTTATCGATCGCCCCATCAAACTAGCAACCTACGCCAAATACATCTAGAAACCGAGTTTTTTTCTGAAACTTCTGAATTTAAACCCAGATTTTCTGGAAGCAACCCGGTTTTTTCGTCAGCCACCAACTCAGTATTGCGGAATGTAGAAACTCTGAAGCTCATATCCTATAAGGGATTAAACTTCCACCTAACTGCAATGGATTTAATCAATAGCGCCGAATTATATAAAGTTTTATTAAAAAAATCCTTATTTTTCTGAAGTGATCGGGAACCAGGTTATTGGTGATGAAGATTAACTTAACTTCTGACGACGGTCACTTGTTTATAGCCAGTCATTATCTATACTAGCTACATAAACAAAGAAGTACAACGCATTTTCCGGGCCTTCAACCTGTTACATCAGAAAGTTCTTAGCGTTTTCCCGAATCTTGGTAAAACAAGTGGGGCAGCCAAAGTTCGATCGAACAACAG
>JBDTEI010000459.1:0-6453 GCA_039922675.1 Microcoleus sp. | reverse complement strand
ACCCCCACGACTTTGGTTAAAAAAATCTATTTGACTGAATGGTATATCTCTTCATTAGGCGTCAATATTTCCCAAAAGGCACAAGAAATACTTCGCTGCCAAAAGCTGCTTTTCGAGCATTGCGGTTTTATATTTCCCTTTGAAAAGATTTGCGCGGTGTGCGATCGCCCCCGCCACCTGCGCTTTGACAGTCAAAACCGCTTGCACGCGGAAGCAGAACCTGCGATCGAGTTTGCAGATGGATGGAATTTTTACTATTATCACGGCGTCAAATTGCCTGAAAATTACGGCAAAGTCCACCCAAATCAATGGCAATCGCAATGGCTTTTAACAGAAAATAATGCCGAGCTGAGGCGAGTGTTAATTCAAGGGATTGGTTACGATCGCATAATTCAAGAATTGTCAGCAAAACAAATAGATAGTTGGCAGGAATATACACTATTAAAAATAGATAATGCCGATGTCGAGCCGATTTGTTTGTTAAAAATGACTTGTCCGAGTACGGGATTCATTCACGCTTTGAGAGTGCCGCCAAACCTGACATCAGCTAGGGAGGCAATTCGATGGGTAAATTGGGATATTGATGCAGAGGAATTTTCCATGCAGACTTGATCTAGTTGCGGCAGTAGTATAGCCTTTCTCAGAAAGATGAGGTATGCCGAGGTATGCTGCAACCCTTACATTATCAAGCTTTTCATGGCAAAATTGGTATCTCACCTTTTAGAGAAAGGCTATATATCATTAAATCAAGTTTGATTAGTCGCAATGTGTGCTTGCGTAAGTCCTGCGTAAGTCCTGAGCAAGAAGGAAGAAAGAAAGAAAGAAAGAAAGAAAGAAAGAAAGAAAGAAGAAGCGAAAAAACTGCTTTTTTGCGTTCCCAGGCAAAACTCATTGGTGTCAACTTAGGCGTTGCTGATTTACGGTATGAAAGGCTAAATATGCAATTCATAAAAACCAGCGTCTACAAAGCTTCTGGATTTTAAAATTATTTATTTCATACCCTGATTAAGCAACGCCCGATACTGTGATTCAAGACCGGGTGACTGGAGAATTTCTCGCTATTCTCAAAGGGGTGAGACAAAGTTCGATCGGCCCGGCCAATTTCACTAATAATATTAGCAGCATTGTTCCTAATCCCCCGCCTCCATCGCTGACAACGGCTTATGCTTTAACTCCTGCTAATCGGATTGTCGGTTTTAGTCTTGCCAATCCGGGAAGTGTGATCTCAGATTTGCCCGTGACTGGATTGCCAACGAGAGAAAGTTTGCTGGGAATTGATTACCGGCCGGCTAATGGCGTGCTTTACGGTGTGGGTGCTAGCAATCGCTTGTATACTGTCAATCCGAAAACGGGGGAAGCCAGTCAAGTCGGTAGCGGGCAGTTTGCTGTTCCCCTAACTCCGGGGGCTGCGGGTTTTGATTTCAATCCGACGGTCGATCGCATTCGGTTTGTCAATCAAGCGGGTCAAAACGCTCGCCTGAACCCCGATACGGGGGCAATTGTGGATTCTGACACGCTGGCAGGGGGAATTCAACTCGACGGGAATTTGGCTTACCGGGCGGGCGATCGCAATTTTGGGTCAAGTCCAGCGGGTGTAGGGGCTGCGTATACTAACAATTTTGCGGGGTCAACTTCGACAACTTTGTTTGCAATCGACAGCAATTTAGACGTTTTGGTGCGACAAGATCCGCCGAATAATGGAGTGTTGAATACGATCGGCTCTTTGGGAGTTGATGCTACTAGCATTCTCGGCTTTGATATCAGAACTATCGGCGGCCGCGAGGTGGCGGTGGCTGCGCTGGAAGTTGGGGGCGTTTCCGGTTTGTACAATATCAATTTGACAACCGGTCAAGCTTCCTTCGCGGGTCAAATTGCCGACGGAAGACAGATTAACGGTTTGGCTTTGCCTTTGCCTACAGCTTACGCCTTAACTGTCAGAAATGGCGCCGAAACAATTGTCGGTTTTAACGAGGCGGCACCGCGGGCGATTCTCAGCGACGTGGCAGTTACGGGGTTGCAGCCGGGAGAAAGTTTGCTGGGGATTGATTTTCGCCCCGCTAACGGTTTGCTTTACGGTGTGGGTTCTAGCAATCGCTTGTACGCGATCGATCCGGTGACTGGGGCTGCAAGTCAAGTCGGTAGCGGGCAGTTTGCTGTTCCCCTAACTCCGGGGGCTGCGGGTTTTGATTTCAATCCGACTGTCGATCGCATTCGGTTTGTCAATCAAGCGGGTCAAAACGCCCGCCTCAACCCGGATACGGGGGCAATTGTGGATTCTGACACGCTGACGGGGGGAATTCAACTCGACGGGAATTTGGCTTACCGGGCGGGCGATCGCAATTTTGGAAATATTCCAGGGGTTGCGGCGGCTGCGTATACGAATAACTTTGCGGGGGCAACTTCGACGACACTATTTGCAATTGACACCAATTTAGACGTTTTGGTGCGGCAAGATCCGCCGAATAATGGAGTGTTGAATACGATCGGGCCTTTGGGAATTGATGCTGGTACCGTTCTCGGCTTTGATGTCAGGAGTGTTGGCGGTAACGAGACGGCTTTGGCTGCGATCGATGTTGCGGGAGTTTCGAGCCTGTACAATATCAATTTGACGACCGGTCGGGCTTCGCTCGTCGGTCAAATTGGTGACGGGCAATCGATTCAAGGTTTGGCACTGACTTTGATTTAACTGCTAGATTCCCAGCGATTTTAGATTGATTTTAGGTCAATCTAAAATCGACTTGCATTGCATTTATTCGCTTTCTTATCTGCGTTGATCTGCGTTAATCTACCTTACATCTGCGGTTGATCGGCTCTATCAAAGATTTATGCAATGCAAGTCTAATCGTTTAGGCAATTCGCAATTCCCAATTACCAATTCCCTATTCCCAATTTGAGGTAACATATTATTTTGACAAAAAAGATAAGATGTTATCCCAAGTTTTTTACTTGCTACGTTCCCGAGCGGATGGCAAATATCTATCCGCCAATCCCAATCCAGATGCGGCGGTGAGTTACCTGCTGATGTTCCGCGAAGACTATGACGCTTTGAGCTATCTCAATGCTCACGCTGCTGATGTTGCCGATCGATTCGGAGTAGAATCGATTCCCGGTTCGTCGGTGAAAAAGCTGCTCGAACGTTGGGGATTTAACGGTGTCGGGGTTGTTCAAGACCCGCTGCTGCCGAATATTGAGTTTTTATTGACAAATAATTGACAATTGACAAGATTTGCGATTCACCCGGTTTCTAGAAGAAATCGGGTTTTTTGCTGGGGTTTTTGACCGATCGCGCGATCGATCTCGCCGAGTCCGAAGCCCCATATTTAGTGCAATTTGTCAAATATATTCACCTTTCACCCTAAATCTGAATCCTATTGTATATTCATAGTTTGATATATTCCGACACGTCAGTACACAACCTATGGTTCGAGAATTAGAGCGATCGAGTGCCAGCGAGAAACGCAACCAGTCCGATTTTCCCGAAACAGTACCCACAGCAAATCCAATATTTTTTAGGACTTACAGCCGCCGTACCGAGACAGGGCGGGAGACTTGGGCCCAAGTGTGCGATCGAACCGTCAAGGGCCTACAAAAGCTAGGAAACCTCACACCCGAAGAAACACAACTGTTGCACCGGATGCAAAGCCAGCTCAAAACCCTCGCTTCAGGCCGCTGGCTGTGGGTAGGTGGCAGCAAATGGATAGAACAACCAGAGAACTTTTCCGGCGCATATAATTGCTCTTCAACCAATATTATCGACTGGCGCGCCTTTGGCTTGTTGATGGATTTGGCAATGATGGGCTGCGGCACAGGCGCAGTCTTGGAACCAAAATACATCAACCAACTGCCACCGATCCGCAACCGCTTAACCGTGACAGTCCAAGGTGCGATCGGCTCTACACCCGCTTTAGAGCGCCGCCAAGAAACCGAAGTAAAAATAGACGAAAAAACAGCCACTATTTATGTCGGAGATTCCCGCCAAGGTTGGGTAAAATCCTATCAAGCTTTGCTGGAATTATCCACAGATGAAAGGTTTGCAGGATCAGTTCAAATATTCATCGATTTGAGCGACGTTCGCCCCGTGGGAGAACCTTTAAAAGGCTTTGGCGGAGTAGCAAATCCGATAAAATTGCCCGACCTTTATCAGCGGTGCGCCGCAATTTTAAATAAAGCTCAAGGGCGGCAGTTGAATTCAGTAGAATGCTGCGTTTTGATTGACGAAGCGGCGGTCACGATCGTCGCCGGTAACATTCGCAGATGTATCGCTTACGGGGCAAGAATTTCAGCGATTTCTGGTATGAAGCAGATCCAAGATATTCAGGTTGGGGAGTTGGTTTTAACTTCATCGGGTGAATATCGTCCTGTTGTCAATAAATTTATCCAAGGTACTCAGGATGTTGTAGAAATCCGCACCCCAGCGACTTCGATTCGTTGTACTGCTAATCATCGCGTTGCTGTCTATGATGGATTGCGGTCTTACACTTGGAAATATGCAGGCGAATTGCAAAAGGGCGATCGTCTGATATCCGTCCCTCACTTGAAAGGGCTACCTAACTCTACAACAGATTGGGCATGGCTTGTCGGGTTCTTTATTGGTGATGGTCACGCCGATTTAGAATCTACTAAAAGACGAAATGGTGGTGGTGGAGTCGTTAGCTTTGCCATTTTAACCCAACGCTTACAGGGAATCTTAGGAGAGAAGATTCTCAGAATTATCAGCAATCTCGGCTATCATCCTGCTTTGAATATTCAAGGCACTCATGCCAATATCAATGTTTATCGCAAAGAATTTGCGGAGACTCTCGAACAGTATAAGAAGCCCTGGCAATGTCCTATAATCCCAGAGTTTGTCTGGCAAGGAAATCGGGAAATTAGAGCTGCTTTTTTGGCAGGATTGAGTGATGCAGATGGCACTCCTTCCCGAAATGTTTTGGTCAACTCTAACAAGTTAGAGTTTTTACGAGAAGTGCAAAAGCTAGCCCTCTCGTTGGGAATTGCTACTAGCTTGCATGAGCGTGAGCCTAAAACTTTGAAAGGCAGAGACAAAATCTATGACAGTTGCCACTGGATTCACATTCGAGGATTGCAATCCCAAGCTGTAGCTGTTGCTTTTATCAATCAGTTTGCAGTGCGTGATGACTTTACTATCCGTGTCGGGAAAAAGAATGGGCTATCCCTGCCTTATCAGTTAATTCAAGAAGCTTCGGCAGCAGGTTGGAAACCTTCTGTAAAATCTCATGCTTCTCGATTAATTGCCCATCCAACTGGACGAGGACACAGGGATGCAAATTGGGATGCTCTAATGGCAGAGGATGCGGTAAATCCTCACTGGTTGCCAATAGAAGTTCTGTTTGTAGCACCTGCGGGTGAAGCTGAAACTTTCGATATTGAAGTCGAAGGCGATCACGAATTTATTGCTGATGGCTTGCTAGTGCATAACAGCGCGGGAATGCGTCAGTTTGAATCTGGTGATGAACTAGGCGCAAATGCTAAAAACAATTTGTGGCAGCAAGATGAAAGTGGCAACTGGACAATCGATCCAGAACGCGATGCCCTTCGTATGGCAAATCATACCCATGTTTTTCATTACAAACCAACGCGAGAAGAATGTATTGATGCCGTTCGCCAACAGTATTATAGCGGCGAAGGTGCGATTCAATGGGCTGGGGAAGCTGTAGCTAGAGCTAACGTTGATTTACTTTCAACACGAAGTCTTAAACTTGAATTTTTGAAAGCTTACGACGCAGGAAAAGCTAAAGAGTGGTTACAAGAACGTCATCCTAATATGACCGCTGACGAGTTAAATCATCGGTTAGTCCGTTTGGGTTTAAACCCGTGTGGTAAGTAATTTTGCCTCACGTTAAAAACCTCGTAAAATCGGAGAATACTGAGATGTTAACTCCGAGGTAAGTAAGGGAATTAAAAATCCTTTACCACCGTAGAGCGTACCGGGTGAACCTTCTTAATTGAAGAACATAATCCTGGCAAGAGTGCGGGGCATTTACAACTAAAGTAGATGAAAAAGTACGCCGAGCTACAGGGAACATGGAATCTGTAGAACTATAGGATAAAAAGCCTTTAGGATAACAAGAATGGAAATCATTGGGTCTAATTTTCACTGTAATTTGGGGGAGGTTCACCTCAATCAAATTGACCCTTACAACTTCAAAGAACAGGAGGAAGCTTTCACCGCCGGAGCTCTATCTGTCGCGGTACTTCTCAATCACAAATTCCTCGAACCGCGCTATCAATACAGCCGCGAATTAGACCCGATTGTCGGCGTATCTTTTACTGGATTGTTCGATTTCTTCGTTCATGCTTTCGGCGTGGAGTGGCTGCGCTGGTGGGTGGAAGGCCGCCCGCAAACTCCGCAGGGAATCGCGTTTAAACAGCGGGAAGAAGAGTATTTGACTGGTTGGCGGGAGATTGTGAATCGGGTAGTATGGGATTATTGCG
>JBDTEI010000458.1:0-6617 GCA_039922675.1 Microcoleus sp. | reverse complement strand
CCGCCATCCCTGTCTGCATCCCGATTCCCAGTTCCCGCGCCGCAACCCTTCCCCCGCCTCCCCCAGCCAATTGTCCCCCCCGCCAGCACACCACTCCCACCCCTTGAGGACGCTCAACCAACCGCCGAACCCGCAGAAAATAACCAAGCTGCCGCCAGCAAAAAAAACCGCACTTTATTTGATACAATTCCTCAGGTTTCAGAAGCTAGAACCTACTTTGAGGAACGTTGGAAGCCGCCCGAAGGAATGGAACAAACCTTGGAATACAGCCTGCAAATCGATGAAAAGGGGTCAATTCAAACTATTGTCCCCATAGGAAAAGCAGCAGCCGATTATATCGAGCGCACTAATATGCCCTTAGTCGGCGAGCCATTTGTTTCGGCAGTTTCTAATGGGAAAAACCCGAAAATTCGAGTTGTTTTGAGGCCAAACGGTCGAGTACAAACATTTTTGGAAGAGAGCAATTAAACGCTCTCAAACATATTGTCGAGATGGGAAATCCAGGTTAATTACTAATGTTCAAAGAATTCAAAATCAATCAATTTTTAACTGCGACCGCCGCCACCCTATTGACAGTTGCTCCCATTTATGCTGCCAATATCTCTTTACCAGTGCGGGCCGAGTCACCAGTGAAAAATATTTTAGTTCAAAATTCTGGGGCGAACGAATATTTTCAGCAAGGCTTAAATTTGGCAGCCCAACAAGATAGCGCAGGTGCAGAAGCCGCCTTTCGCAGAGCAATTGAAATAGACCCCAATTTTGCCGAAGCTTACGCTAACTTGGGCAGCATTCTAGCCAATCAAAACAAACTAGCAGAAGCAGTTCCCAATTTTCAAACCGCCATTCGCCTCAAACCCAACGTTCCAGAACTTCATTATATGTTTGGGCAAGTCCTGTACGCACAAAATAAAATGCCAGAAGCCGTAGAGTCGGTAAAAAAAGCCCTGGACTTATTTAGAAAGCAAGGCAAAACCCAAGACGCAAACTCACTCGAACAAGTGCTCAAAAATATGAGAAAGTAACTCATGTAGGGTGCCGCAACGCACCCTAATTTACGGCTTCCCATCAAAATCTAATATTACAGTTTCTTTCAATTCCGTTTTTTTCTATCCCAAACTTCTCCAATCCAATAAAAAACTACAATCCCGCCAAAACTAAATAAAAAATCTTCAATACTAGCAGTACGATTGGGCAAAATCGCTTGCAGCATTTCTTCTCCAGCAGTGAACACCGTAAAAAGTGCTGGCCCGAAAGGAATTGGATAATTAAACAAACTCATCATTTTTTTGCCAGTTGCTCTGTGGCACAAAAAAGACGCAATTCCGTACAAAATAAAATGTCCGAGTTTGTCATAAGGCGGATGAGCCAGAGGAAAGTTCACTAACAGCCCCATATCTGCCACTAGCATGATACTGAGAATAATCAAAAAGTACAAAACACAGGCAACAATCCAGAATTTATTTAATAACTTCATCTTATTTTGGGCTAATAATCAGAGTACACAAACTAAGTAGTATTAGGGTGCGTCGCAGGAGAAATCTAATGAATTTAATCGACAATCTCATAGCGACGCACCTGACAAAAAGATGATATTGATAGGGACACCGCAGATAAACCCAGATTAACGCAGATGGATTTCAAGAAGAGGGAGGGAATGAATACAGGAGGTTCAATACTATTGTGATTTTTAAGTTCTACTCCCTTTAACATTTTAATTGTAGGAACAAAGCAAAATCTTCAAATGCTATCCCTCTTTCCCCCTCTTCCCTCGAACACCACAGACAATCAAGATTCAGTACAGCTTACCGCGCCCACTGTTGCAATATATAATTGTAAAATTTTTCCGTATCTACTCGATCCATTGCTTGAATTTTTCGCCCTCCTATTTTAACTTTTGTGCGTCCTTGACTGAGACCTTGGGTGACAATTTCGGTTTCCCATTCTCGCAGTTGAAAAAATTCTGGATGCGCTAAGTAAGCCGTTGCCAAAATGTCCCAAAAATAGTAATCTTGAGATATTGCTAGGGCGTAACACTGTCCTGCTAAATCGGAAATTGGATATTTGCGCTGTCTGGCTAAGCGATTGGAAAATTCCACAGTCAGCGGTACATTATTAGTAATATCTAAAGGACACATGACAACCGGAATTTGTGTTTGCCAAATTCTCTCGATGGCGATCGGGTCCCAGTAAGCATTCCATTCCGCCGACATATCTTGGCCCGGTTCCATATCTTTGCTAACATTGCCAGAAACGTTGAGTGCGCCTCCCATCCACACAATTTCTTGAATTTTGCTTTCAATTTCTGGTGCGATATCTAAAGCTTGCGCGACTGTTGTTAGCGGCCCCGTTACCATTAATGTGACCGGTGCGGCTGCATTCCGCAAAACTCGCACCATAAAGTTTTGTCCGGGCTCTGATATTAACGGCGTGTCAACGGTTACTTTTTCATTTAGAATGGGAAGTCGATCGCACGCAAAGGAATCTCGCCGAAATAAAACCGGAAATGGGTTGAGTCCCCGCACGGTACTCGCCGCCACCGGAACGTCTGAACGCCCCATCAAATCAAGGATTTTGCGCGTTGCACTGACGGCTGGTTGAATGTAGCAGTCGGCGGGAGTTACAATTATTCCTAGAGTTTCGACTTCTTCCATTGTCATCAGCAACACGACTGAGAGATAGTCGTCAACCGCACCGTCGTGATCCATTAGTACCAGTTTTTTCGACATTCAACTTCCCCGTGACTGAATTCCTGTAAAATAACAATATAAATTTATGCGTGGCTAGAAACCGGGTTTTTTACGAAAATACTTGGTTGCAACTTGCAGATTATGTAAAAAACCCGGTTTCTTTGATCCGAGTGCGTAACTCCTGTATTTCTGCGTCAAACAAAACAACCTAAACTATATGAATACAGTATCACCCTACGGCTCTTGGAAATCTCCCATTACCTCAGATTTAATTGTTTCGGGAACTGTCGGACTAGGACAAATTGCTATTGACGGCGATGATATTTACTGGGTTGAGGGAAGACCTTCGGAAGCGGGGAGAAGCGTCCTCGTGCGGCGCACTTCCGACGGTAAAATCACTGACGTAACACCACCTCCTTTCAACGTTCGCACTCGTGTTCACGAATACGGCGGCACTGCTTTTGCAGTTGCTCGCGCTGTGATTTATTTCTCTCATTTTGCTGACCAGCGGATTTATTGTCAAAAATTAGATTCTCAACCAGAACCTCTGACACCCGCTGCCGATTGTCGGTATGCAGATATAATTGTTGACCAGCAAAGAAATCGCCTGATTTGCGTGCGCGAAGATCATGCAGGTGAGGGCGAATGTGTCAATACTATTGTTAGCATTAATTTGGATGACGGCGCCGATATTCAAATCTTAACTCAAGGCAATGATTTTTATGCTTCTCCTCGTTTGAGTCCTGACGGTTCTCAACTTTCCTGGCTTTGTTGGAACCATCCAAATATGCCTTGGGATGGCACAGAATTGTGGGTAGCAGAAATTAAGGCTGGCGGTTCTTTAGGCGAAAAACATTTAGTTGCCGGTGGCGTTGATGAGTCGATTTTTCAACCGGAATGGTCGCCCGATGGAGTTTTGTACTTTGTTTCTGACAAGTCGAACTGGTGGAATTTCTATAGAACCGTCAATCCCAGCTTGGCAAGGGGGGAAGCAAAGAGAGAAACAAGCTTGCGGGAACAAACAGAAATCGAACCTTTGTGCGAAATGGCCGCTGAATTCGGGCTTCCCCAGTGGGTTTTTGGAATGTCTACCTATGCCGTTGTCTCGGAAAGCAAAATTATTTGCACTTACACTCAGCAAGGCAAGTGGTATTTAGCGAGTCTCGATTTAGCAACAAAGCAGTTGACAAATATTGAGACAAATTACACTGATATTTCGTCGGTGCAAGCGCGGGGAGAAACGGTTGTTTTTCTGGCCGGTTCGCCGACGGAATCTACTGCTATTGTACAGCTAAGTTTAGCAACAAATCAACTGGAAATATTGCGTAAATCGAGCGATTTAAGCATGGATGCGGGTTATCTTTCAGTACCGCAACCGCTGGAATTTCCGACGGAAAATGGTTTAACAGCTTTCGGTTTCTTCTATCCCCCGAAAAACCAAGATTTCGCTGCACCTGCGGGTGAAAAACCGCCGCTGGTTGTGAAAAGCCACGGCGGCCCAACTGCTGCTACTTCTAGCAGCCTGAATTTGAGAATTCAATATTGGACGAGTCGCGGTTTTGCTGTTCTTGATGTCAACTACGGCGGTAGCACCGGTTACGGCCGAGAATATAGAAGAAGGCTGCAAGATAGTTGGGGAATTGTTGATGTTGACGACTGCGCTAATGGTGCTAAATATTTAGCCCAAAATGGTTTGGTTGACGGTGCAAGAATGGCGATCGCCGGAGGCAGTGCAGGAGGGTACACGACTCTGTGCGCTCTGACTTTCCGCGATGTGTTTAAGGCTGGTGCGAGCTATTATGGAGTGAGCGATTTGGAGGCTTTGGCAACTGATACTCACAAGTTTGAGTCGCGCTATCTGGATGGATTGATCGGGCCTTATCCCGATCGCAAAGATTTGTATGTAGCTCGATCGCCCATTCATTCCGCCGAACGTTTATCTTGTCCCGTCATCTTCTTTCAAGGATTGGAAGATCGAGTCGTGCCGCCCAATCAAGCGCAAATGATGGTAGAGATATTGAAAGCTAAAGGTTTGCCGGTTGCTTACGTTGCTTATGAAGGGGAACAGCACGGTTTTCGCCGCGCTGAAAATATCAAAAGAACTCTGGATGGCGAATTCTATTTCTATTCCCGGGTGTTTCAGTTTGAGTTAGCTGAACCGGTGGAAGCAGTACCGATTTACAATCTTTAGCAAAAATTAAGTTTGCAGTTGCTCTGTTTGCGATCAAACGCAACTGCAAGCTTGAAGCATAATTCGCCAATATTGAATGTGATGTCGTTCACAAATTTTGCTATTTGCTATCACAAATTTTGCTATTTGCTATCACAAATTTTAAGGCAATGCACCTACATAATATTAGAGTACGAGCGAGATCTGTTACCGCAGAAAAAATCGCGCGATCGTCGAGAGAGAAAGTAAATCTCTATGCAAACCCCTGTCAACCTGATTCCATCTGCTTTGGGCGAGCTGTTTGCCGAAGTAAATCATAGAAGCTACATTACTATAGCCGATCGCTACGGCTTGCTGGCCGCTATTTTTGACGAAACTTTGACCGAGGAAGACAAACGCTCGATCGATCGCCTGCTGCGCTCTGTGTGCCGGGGCAGGATAAAATTAGTTGACGAACTGTCTGCGATCAGGTAAGTGGCAATAATTTTCCTGAATTTTAATTTTTAACATCTCAATAATCCCAAAAAGTCTAGAAGAGCGCCGTCTTATCTTCCGCGTCCAGTGTTCAGCAAGTTTAACGTGCAGACATAGCTGTAGTGAACTGCAACTTGCTAAGACTTTCTTCCGGCTCCAAATCCATCGGATAGCTGAGTGCCGCAGGAATCCCCAGCACGCAGCAGGGAAAATTATTGTCTAGTTGCCTAACCAGCGGATGGTTGCCAGAATTGCAGCCCAAAAACAATAAATTTGCTGCTTCTAATTCTACCACATTTCTCAATTCTGTGGCAACCCGCCCGATGCGCAAATGAGCTTTGAATAAACCGCGCCATTCCTCAGCCAAACAGCGCGCTTCCCACAGCAATTGATCTGCTACCTCGTACTTATTATTTTGACAAAAAATTGCTCGAAAATAAGGCGGATCGATCCAAGTTGCCCGCTGGGATACCGATTGGATTTCCGCTGGAGGTAAAACGAGCGTAGGCGCTGCACACTTCAGGGCAGATATTTCATCTAAATCCGATTGTTTTGACCAGGCAGCACAGGCATTTTCCACACCCAAACTACAAGTATCTTCATCATAAATGTTGGGCGATTCGTCAAGGACGTAGACGACTTGCACCGTGACTTCTTTAGTTGTTACTAAACGAGTTTGATGCGCAATCCACAGAGTAATGTCGAGAGCTATTTGACTTTTAGGAGAACCGTTGTAACCGACAATAAAATTGATAGCTTTTGCCGATTGGGTAGATTTTGATTTCCGAGAGATGGGCAGTTTTGGCTCCGGAAGCAATACCATTTCTTCCGCTAAGTTTTGGTGTCCTAATGCACTTTCAAAACGCGCTAACATTGTTTTGAGATTCACAGGCTAGACCTCTCTTAAGTGAATTTTTTTATCTGTTTATCGGGCGTTATTCATCTTGGGTAAAGTAGCGATCGAGAAAATTCAAAGCATAGTTGCGCAGTTCGTAATACTCCTGAGATTCCCGCAACTCCTGGCGATCGCGCGGATGGGCAAACGGTACTGCCAAAATCTCGCCGATTGTCGCTGCCGGGCCGTTTGTCATCAACACAATGCGATCGGACATATAGATAGCTTCGTCCACATCGTGAGTAATCATCATTACAGCTTGTTTGTGCTTTTCCCAGATATCGAGCACCTGTTTCTGCAACTTGCCGCGAGTCAGAGCATCCAAAGCTCCAAACGGTTCGTCCATTAACAACATTTTCGGGCGAAGTGCCAGAGCTCGCGCAATCCCAAC
>JBDTEI010000457.1:0-3963 GCA_039922675.1 Microcoleus sp. | reverse complement strand
GAAAAATTGATGGGTACAGATTAATAAATTTGATTGTAGCTTGCTTCTGCGTAGCAGTACGAAATGAACCCAACATAACTTCTGATTGAACCACAGAGGGCGCAGAGCAAGCAGAGAAAAAGGAGAGAAATTCATCGTTCCAATGCTTATCGGATTTGATACCCCTATGATTCTCTCTCTCTGCTTACCTCCTCTCTCTGCGCCCTCTGCGCCCTCTGCGGTTAAAAAACATTATCTACATCAGTTATTCTACTGTTAACTAATATCCCATGAAAACAACCGCAGATATACTACCAAAACTAACTGCTGTAGACTTCGATCCTTTCGCAGGCGGAGAACTTTTTGCTTGCGTACCCGCCACGGAAGCGCAGAAAGAAATCTGGATTGCCGTGCAAATGGGAAATGAGGCAAATTGTGCTTACAACGAATCGATGTGTTTGCGATTGCAAGGAAACCTCGATCTTGAATCTCTGCGATTTTCCATTCAGGAATTAGTGCAGCGACACGATACGCTGCGGGCAACATTTAGCCCCGACGGATCGACTCTTTGCGTTGCTGCGTCGATCGCCCTCGATATTCCAATGATCGACTTGTCAATTTTGGACGATCGCGATCGCGAATCGAAATTAGCTTATTTGCGCCGTCAAGAAGTCGATCGCCCATTCAACCTAGTCAGCGGGCCGCTGTTTCGCAGTCAAATTATTAAGCTGCAAGAACAGGAACACATCGTTATTATCACCTGTCACCACATCATTTGCGATGGCTGGTCTTGGGGCATTTTATTGCCAGATTTGGGAGCAATTTACTCTGCCAAAAAGCAAGGATTAGCAGCCAATCTTCCCCAACCAGAAAGTTTTACAGAATACGCAATTTTACAACAAACACAGTCAACAAGCACCGAAGTTATTGACGCAAAAAACTATTGGTTAAAGCATTTTTTCGACACAACTCCGGTGGTGGATTTGCCGACAGACAGACCGCGGCCTGCTTTGAGAACTTACAATGGTTCGCGGGAAGATTGGGAACTAAATCCCGATTTAGTTGCTAACCTCAAACGTCTGGGGAAAAAAGCAGGTTGCAGTTTTTTTACAACTCTCTTTGCTGGTTTTGAAGCATTTATGTACCGCTTGTGCGGCCAAGAGGATTTGATTGTTGGGATGCCGTCCGCCGGACAGTTGTTTGGAGGTCAAGAAAAACTTGCCGGACACTGCGTCAGCTTGTTGCCCATCCGCAGCCAAATTAACGGCGAGCAATCTTTTATCGATTATTTGCGATCGCGCCGTAAAGCGATTTTAGATGCCTGCGACAGGCAGCAAATCACCTTCGGAACGCTGGTCAAAAAATTAGCCTTACACCGAGATTTCAGCCGCATTCCGCTAGTTCCGGTAACTTTTAATCTGGACGTACAGCTTACGGAATCACAACTTAATTTTCCAGATTTTAAAGCTGAAGCTTTCTCAAATCCCAGAACTTGCGAAAATTTTGAATGGGCGGTGAATGCTAGCGAAACCAAAGAAAAATTGGTCCTGGAATGCCAGTACAATAGTAACTTGTTTGACGCGGCGACCATCCAATCTCGCATGGCGGAATTTGAGGAGTTGTTAAAGGCAGTAGTGGCTAATCCAGAATGCCCGCTGCAAAACTTGCTAATTTTGACTGCTGCGGAACGACAACAAATATTAGTTGATTGGAACAATACTCAAACAAATTATCCCAAAGATGCCTGCATTCACGAACTGTTTGAAGTGCAAGCAGAGCAAACTCCCGATGCTGTGGCCTTAGTTTTTGGCGAGCAAAAGCTAACTTATCAACAACTAAATTGTCGCGCCAATCAACTCGCACATTACTTGCAAACTTTGGGGGCTGGCCCGGAAGTTTTAATCGGTGTTTGTTTCGATCGCTCTCTTGATGCGATTGTCTCGCTTTTAGCTGTTCTCAAATCCGGGTCTGCTTACCTGCCTTTAGACCCAGCTTATCCCAAAGAGCGCCTGGAATTCATGCTGTCAGATGCCGCCCTATCGGTGCTGTTAACTCAACAGCATTTAACAGAAAAGCTGCCCGATACTGAAGCAAAAATAGTTTGTTTGGAGCAGGTGCGGGAGGAAATAAACGCACAAAGTGAGGACAATCTTGCCAATCTCGCGCAGGCGGAAAATCTGGCTTATGTCATGTATACTTCCGGTTCCACAGGCAAACCCAAGGGCGTTTGCGTCGTCCACCGTGGAGTAGTGCGGTTAGTTAAAAACACCGGTTATGCGAGCTTCAGCGCCGCCGAAGTATTCCTGCAACTGGCTCCGATTTCCTTTGACGCTTCGACGCTGGAAATTTGGGGGGCGCTGCTTAACGGGGCGCAACTGGTTGTATTTCCCCCAGGAACTCCATCTTTAGCAGAGCTGGGAGAGGCGATCGGTTTATATAAAGTGACAATTTTGTGGCTTACTGCCGGACTGTTTCACTTGATGGTAGACGAGCGGATTGAGGATTTAAAGGGCGTGCGGCAATTGTTGGCGGGCGGCGATGTTTTATCTGTTCCCCACGTCCATAAATTGCTGAGAGAGGCTCCAAACTGCCAATTAATTAACGGCTACGGGCCGACTGAAAATACGACTTTTACTTGCTGTTTTGCGATCGCCCCGGACAGTCAAATTACCAATTCTGTGCCGATCGGGCGACCGATCGCCAATACTCAAGTTTACATACTCGATCGCCATTTGCAGCCAGTGCCGATCGGCGTTCCGGGTGAGTTATATGCAGGCGGCGCAGGCTTAGCCAGAGGCTATCTCAACCGCCCGGATTTAACAGCAGAAAGGTTCATTCCAAATCCCTTAAACGATTTTAGATTGGCGAATGCAGGTGAGAAACTAGAGATTATTGAAAGCCAAGAAGCATCCGATCGTACCAAATCAAATCGCCTTTACAAAACAGGAGATTTAGCCCGCTATCTGCCCGACGGTAACATCGAGTACCTCGGACGCGGCGACAATCAGGTGAAGATTCGCGGCTTCCGTATTGAACTCGGCGAAATTGAAACTTTACTAACACAACACCCAGATGTAATCTCTACAGCAGTCATTGACCGAGAAGACACACCTGGCAACAAGCGTCTCGTGGCTTATCTCGTCTCCAAACTCATTCCAGAGCGCATCCCTTATCACAGTGAATGCCAACTAGAACTAGACGGTAACCCCATCAAACTCGACACAGAGGATATCTCCACGAGTGGCGTTGCTCTGGTGGGCGTGCCAGTTCTTGATGAAGGTAGGAGCGTTCGCCTGCACCTGCAACTGCCTGGAGAGAACTTTCCGGGCTGGCTTTCAGGGATAGTCGCCTGGTCGCGTCCACCACAAACCGGGATTCAGTTTCAGCTTACACCGAACGAACAAAATAAAGTTAACCAAAGCGTAGCCTATCAGTTGGAAACTCAAGGCTTGTGGAAAACTTTGCAGCGCACTGTGACTCGCAATCTGCGCGACTACCTAAAACAAAGGTTACCAGACTATATGATACCGAGTGCTTTTGTGTTGGTGAAAGAACTGCCCTTAAACCCCAACGGCAAAGTTGACCGCCACGCTTTGGCAAGTCAAAAATGGCAATCTGCCAGCGTCCCATCCAATGAAACAATTGCTGTTGCCCCCCGCGACCAATTAGAACTCCAAGTGCAGCAAATTTGGGAACAAGTTTTAGGCATCAATTCAGTTGGCATCAGGGACAATTTTTTCGAGATAGGAGGACATTCGCTGTTAGCGGCGGGTTTGTTAGCTGAGATTGAAAAAATATTCGGCAAAAAGCTGCCACTGTCTGCTATTTTTCAATCTCCAACTATTGAGCAATTGGCAGATATTCTCCGCGAACCGGAATGGTCTTCACCCTCTCCGTCAATGGTAGTGATTCAACCGGGAACAGGTAGTTACAAACCGCCTCTGTTCTGCATTCACGTACTCGGCAGGGGATTGGAATTTTACC
>JBDTEI010000456.1:0-10937 GCA_039922675.1 Microcoleus sp. | reverse complement strand
TAGCGTGACGGCGAATTCTATAATTACCGCGCGCAGTTTGAGTGTGAGTGCCCGAGATGCTTCTGCCCTCGGGGGGGACAACACGGCAGGTTTGCCAGCCGATATCAACGCCGGAAACCTACTCTTAGAGGGTGATTTAAGGACGGATGGCGGCAGTGTGAAGCTGCAAGCAACTCACGAAGTTCGGACTGGCAATATTACCTCCAACGGCGGCAAAATTCGGGTTGAGGGGAATAGTATTGTTACGGGCGCGATCGACTCCTCATCAGCAACGGGAACAGGCGGCGCGATCGCACTCAACAGCAATCCCGGCCCTTTAACTGCGGGCGCTTTGAACTCTTCGGGAGCGATCGGCGGAAATATTACCCTCACTTCGCAAGCGGGAATTTCCGCTCTCGATCTCAACTCCCGCGGCACTCAGGGAAAGGGTGGCTCCGTCTCCCTGAGCGCGACTGGTAACATTCAGTTGGGATCGATCGACGCTAGAGGTGACAAGGAAGACGGCACTGGTGGCAACGTTGATGTGACAACCCTCGGTTTGTTTCGATCGAACAATGTTTTCAATGATGATAATATATCCGGCAATATTTCCAGCAGTATTTCTACTACCGGAGGTGCGCAAGGTGGCGCCCTCGCTATTCGGCACGGCGGCGGTAGCGATCGACCTTTTGTAGTTGGCGGCGCGATCGATAATGGAACCAAGGGAAGCATTAATACTGGTGAAGGAAACACCATTTTCCCCAGAATTGCTTTTGGAGAAACTTACATCCAAGGAAGTTTACCAAATCTGATTTCCATAATTACACCAACTCCCGCACCAACTCCCGCACCAATTCCCGCACCAACTCCCGCACCAACTCCCGCACCGCCTTTAGTGCCAGTAACTCCTGAGGCTGCGCTGTCACTTCCGTCATCTTTGCAAGTAGAATTGCGATCGCCAAATCGAGACAAAAATTCTCCAATTAGCCAGGATTTTTTCGCTCCTTCTCGCAGATTAGATGCGGCAGACTCAGGAGTTTTAGTCTTTGAGAAAACCTTCACTCGCGAGTACGAAAAACATCTAAAATTGCCTGCCAGAACTCCGATCGCTAATATGTCGGTAATTTACGAAACTCTTCGCAAAAACGAACAAATTACCCGCGTAAAATCTGCCATCATTTATATGAATTGGGTCAGCGGCCCGGTTCGCTCCGCTGCCAAAGAAAATGGTTCGGTGCTGGTGGCAAGTCGGGATTTATCTAATGTATTGCCTGCGATCAAAAATGTCGCCTCCCAGCCTCCTAGCCCCTTAGAAGATAAGTTGGGGGAGAGCTTGCCACCTGCCGACAAAGAAATTTCCGATCTTCCTAACGTGGAGTATTTAGAATTAGTGTTAGTCACAGCTAACGCTCAACCGATGCGCGTTGTAGTCCCAGGGACAACGCGCTGGCAGATATTGCAACTAGCCGACGCTCTGCAAACCGAAATAACTAATCCCAGAAAAAGAAGCAGCATCAGTTATTTGGATTCTGCGCAAAAACTTTATCGGTGGTTAATTGCGCCAATGGCCGCAGAATTGGCAGCTTTAAAAATTGACAATTTAATTATAATTCCGGCAGCAGGTTTGCGAAGCGTGCCGTTTGCTGCCCTTCACGACGGCAAACAATTTTTAGTAGAAAAATACAGCATTAGCGTGATGCCGAGTCTGAGTTTGACTGATGTCAGCTATGACAATATTGCTAAGGATGAAGTTTTGGCGATGGGCGCGTCGGTATTTGAAGATAAGGCGCCATTACCGGCGGTACCGCTGGAGTTGGAGTCGATCGCGCCGCCCGATCGCGGAAAATTATTTTTGAATCAAGATTTTACCCTCAGGAATTTGCAAACTCAGCGGGCAAATCGACCTTTTGGGATCATTCACTTAGCCACTCACAGCGAATTCCAGCCAGGGGAACCGAAAAATTCTTACATTCAGTTGTGGGATACTAAATTGCGCATCGATCAAATGCGACAGTTGCGATGGAATAAACCGCCCGTGAATCTCTTAGTTTTAAGCGCGTGCAGTACCGCTTTGGGCGACGCAGAGGCGGAGTTGGGATTTGCGGGTTTGGCTGTAGCTAGCGGTGCGCGATCGGCTTTGGCAAGTTTGTGGGAAGTCAGCGATGAGGGGACTTTGGGGCTGATGACGGAGTTTTATCGGCAGTTGCGGGCTCCCAAACGCGAGGGGAATGTGATGATTAAAGCCGAGGCTTTACGGCAGGCGCAATTGGAGATGCTGCGGGGGCGCGTGCGGATTCAAGACGGGCTGCTGCGAGTCGAAGGGCTTTCTTTGCCTTTAATTTTGCCTCCGGAAATTGCCACGCGGGGCGATCGAATCCTTTCCCATCCCTATTATTGGGCCGCCTTTACCATGATTGGCAATCCTTGGTAATTGCTAATTGGCAATACTATTTTTACAAAATGTTGCTGCCAAAAAAGTGTTGCGTTTATTTACACTATCTCTGTAGACCTCTTGCAAAAATCTTCGAGTCATAGAGCAACCGCAGATATCGGGCAGATAAACACCGATTGACGCAGATGGTTTCAGGGTATTTTCTGATTTTTGCAAGAGGTCTTGTATGCACAGGTGCGTCGCTATGAGATTATGGATATGCAAGTTATGGATTTTTCGCTCTTCGTCGCACCCTACGACTAACTAATGAGTAATGACTAATGACTAATGAATCTTCTTCCTTAATGTTCTTCACTCTGCTGCAAATGCCGCCAAACTTCCTGATGACATACGTGCCAAAAATACATGGCTAAATTCAGAAGACCTAATAACTTAGTGCCATCTTCTAGCATCGCGTGTACTCCTAGACTTTTAGAGTCTACAATATCCTCAAACCGCGAGATAGCGAATAAAAGAAATGCTGCCACTAATGGCAGGTAAGGAGTGGTTTTGATGTATCGCCAAAAAGTAATTGCGTAAACAAAAATATTAATACCATAACATAAATAAATTAATTTCTTAGATATTCCGAACCCAGAAAGAATCAAAGTCATCCGAAACCTGTCATCCAGGTAAAAAACTCCCAGCAGTAAAGCACTAAAAAATAAGAACATCGCCGATCGACTGCGCGGCTCTTTTTGGCGCAACACTCCGAAAGTAAATGCACAAATTGCGACTGGGATGCACCCGAGGACTTCGGAAACTCCGGTGAGAAGACCTTCGTAAGGGAACCAGAAATTAAAAGGATCGCTAAACAGCCGTTCAACTCCGTCTCCCTTGTTGTTGAGTTTGGCGTATAGGCTCAGCCCGCCCAAAATCAGGACAGTAAAAGTGTTGAAAACAGCTAAAAAGGGTACAGTAAAAAAGTGTTTTTTGAGAACTTCTAAAAAACTTGAAAACTTGGGAATTTTATCGAATAAAGGCAGATGCTTCATGAAAATTGTCTCCAAGCAATAGAGTTTGTTACTTATTCACTAGCAGCCAAACCACAAATGTAGTCCCGCGATCCGTTGGATATAACTGAGCTGCGGCAGATGGCAGCCATTCAGGGTTTACTGGGGAAAATACTTCGATTTCTCCTTGCATTTGGCGGACTAAATCGCGGGCGATCGCCAAACCCAATCCTGTGCCGGGAATTTCTGTCTGCGCTTTTTCTCCCCGGTAGTGTCGCTCAAATAAATGCTCTAAATCCTGGGGGGGAATTCCCGAGCCGCTGTCGCTGACTGCAACTGCTACGGCAGGCAACGGGCGGTGTGCTGCGTCGTAGTTTACTTTAATATAAATGTGGCGGCCTGCAGGGGTATATTTCAAAGCATTGTCAATTAAATTGCTCAAAACTTCACGCAAAGCTCGATCGTTCGCCGAGACTGGTGGCAAATCCGCCGGTATGTCTGCTAGTAATGAAAGATGCCTTTCCGAGGCGATCGCCTCGGCGGAAATCAACAGCGGTTTTAAGACGAATGCCACCACACAGGATTCGTCCAAATTCGCCACCGGTGACAGCGACAGAGCAGAATGCCTGGTTAATTCGATATTGGAGGTTGCTGTTTCTGAAGTGCCAGATGGCAGTCTCAAATTTGCTTCGCCGGTGTCAACGGTGCGATCGAACTGGCTGAGTAATTCTTGCAGCCGATCGCTCTCTCGGACAATACTAAAAGCCACATTGCGGTTTTTGTCTTCTGGTACTAGCCGCCGCGCTAACAGTTTGCCAAAAGTTCGCAACGCTGTCAGCGGACTTTTGAACTGGTGCAGCAAATTGTGCATCGTGTCGTAAACCTGAGCCTGGATTTGCCGAGCCGAGCCCAATTGCTGCTGCATCCACTGCGATCGCTGGTCTAAAATGCAGGCCAGGGCCAAGGAGCGAGCAATTTGTTGCATCTGAGCCTCTTCTCGATCGTTCCAAGGCCTATCTTGCCTACCGCTGACCAGGAGTCCCATTACAGCTCCCTCGTGTATCAGAGGCGTCACAATTTGCCTCCGCTGCTGCCACACACTCTCCGGGCCTTGGCACTGATTTTCCCGGCGTTGATTACCCGGAAGCGGTTCGGGTGCGATCGCCCCCACTGTTGATGCTTCCACAGCCAAAGTCGGCGCAGCCAGTCGCCGAGCCAACGGTGTCACTGTCAAGCTTGCCCCCGATTCCAGCCTCAACTCCTGATTTTCTGCGTCTTCGACTGAGGTTTCTGGGTAAACGGCGATCGGCACCAACTTTGCCTCGCTGCCTTCTACCAGCTCTTGTGTGAGGTATACAGCGCTGAATGTCGCGCCCAAACTGACGGCGATCGCCACCTGCGATCGACAAAGCTTGACAAATTCTGAACTGGCTGGCATTAACATGAGCGCCACATTAAGATCTCTAACGGAATTTTAAGTAAATTACAACGGCTCAGCCGCCGATTACAGATCGCAGACTTATAGATTTCTGGTGTCTGCGCTTTCATCGAAGGCTGGTATGTTCAAAGCATTCGGCTTTCATAAACAAAAATTGCCTCAAATCCCCGTCTGCTTAGCTTCCACAGATCCCAAGCTTGGCTGCTGCTGGAACTTGCGGCCCACATTACCACAACTGCTGCACTTTTTTCGATCGGCACCACTGTTAAGATTATGTCGATATATTAAAAACAGTTGATTTTTTGAGCTATAACGGATATACTGGCCTCGGATTTGGTAGCTATAATTACCAAAAAATTGGGGGTAAAAACCCAGTCTTTATAGGACGGCTTTGATGATTGAACTATATATTGTGGATTCGCCAGAGGTAAAAATCTGGTTTCAACTCTATAGTTCAAACAATCTGAAATAGGTTGGGGCATCAACCTAAGGGTTAGGCAATATCAGACAAGCTGTGTTTGCATTTGCTATTTTAATCCAGAATTCCCATGCCTTGAGGCTGGGGAGTATGTCAAAACCTGTCTGCTCGTACTGTCTACTCATACTGTCTGCTCACAGAGGAGGTAAAGAAATTGGCCAGGAGACGCAAACGCAAAAGTCGCCGCCGACAAGAAGGACGCAGAATTTTAGAGTGTGTGCCTCAATATAGCATCGAGAGCGGCGAAGATAAACCCGTAACAGCGGCTCGCAAGTTCATCCATGCCGAAGGCATTGCTCCCCCAGCTTTACTGTTGGTCAAGCGTAACGAGCATACCACCGACAGGTACTTCTGGGCTGAAAAAGGTTTATTTGGAGCCCAATACGTAGAAGAGAACCATTTCTTGTTTCCCAGCTTAAAGGTGATGCTGGAAGCAACCGCAGAGAAAATTCCTGTGGTGTCCGCCAGTCGCGCATAGATCGAAATGTTTAGATCAAAACATTGACAGCAGTGTTTTTCTAGCTTTTTTAACAACAGCGCGAGAGTTCTCATTGTCTGGAGAGTGCCAACTGAAATTTACGCGAAAAGTCCTTAGGAATTTAGGGTATAAGGAGCCATCGCAACAAGATAGATCGCCTTACTAGGGCGATCGGCACAATTGGCACTCTCACGATAATGTTTTTTTTGACTCTGGCCAAAAAGGGATACAAGCCGCGACTCCTGTTACGAGCCGCCCCAAATTTTAGACGAAAATTAAAGTTCCCAGATTCATCTGTAGAATAAATCTCAAATCGAAAAATGGAAAATCTCAAATCGTTTGACTGTGCCAGTCGATCGAACTTTCGGGCTAACGAGATAGCCACAAGCAGTCATCGGTTTGTCTGCTCGAAGTCGAAGGACGGCATCTAGCATATCAAAAAACGTTCCGCACTCCTCTTTTAATCTTCTAGCGGTTTCAAATCTAAAGCTTTTTGCATAGCTGCTAGTTCGTCGCGATGAGCTCTGACAGTAACAAAGCTCTTGGTTTGGCTTCCCGAGTCAGCAACTGATTCGAGTTTGAGAAGGACTTGCTCGGAGCGTCCAGCTTTTTTCCAGTAAAATACCCCCGCCAGCGGCGACAGCAGTACCAAACCTAGGAAAATTTGACCTTGCTGGGGGACTAGCATTCCCAAAACCAGTCCCAAGCAGAGAATGCCGCCTGCACTTAGCATGGTAAGAAAAATAGCTAAAAACCAACTCGGCCGCACAAAACCCTCAAAGGTGACTTGATAATTCGGGGCATCGACGGCTGCAACTCGGTAAGCCCTAGCAGCAAAATACTCTTGTAGCTGGGTTAACAGTGACTCTTGGGCGCTCTCGGAAGCAAGCTTGACTTGTTCGATGCGAGCTTTGACTGAGGCCTTGATGAAGAAAAACAAGCCTACAGCTAGCAGCAGCGTCATCACAAAGGTTGAAGAAAGAACAGTAGTATCCATCGGTAGAAATTTGTGTAAGTGAAATTATCTACTATTAGTTTACATAAGTTTACATAAGAAAGCGATCGAGGACTTACGCACACACTTTTTTAACAAAATTCCCAACCAGCTTTATAGCAAGGTATTTTTCTCCTCATCACCAAATTCCCATATCTCCGCATCATCCCTAATTCTCAAGTGACCATGCGTAAGTCCTGACGTAGTGTAGCTGCTCTAATCGCTGTGTGGCGAGGCTAGCAAAGCGAAGGCAATTTCACAATTCGCTTTGCTAGTAGCGCCAGCATCTCAAGGGTTTAGGCATCCGATTTAAACTGCGCTAACCCGTGTGACCAGTTTCTAAGGCGCGGGGCCGGCGCCCCGACGCGCCGCTTCCCTGACCGATGTACTCGTGCCAGAGACGAGCCAGGTCTTGAGCTTGGTGTCGCCACTCGGGCAGGATTTGATACATCCGGCGGGGGCGGCCGCGTCCTTCTACTTTTTTCCAGTAACCGGTGATGACGGCTTCATCTTCGAGGAATTTCAGAGCGCTGTAGAGGACGGTATCAGAAAGTCGGTAGATGGGGAATTCCCTTTCTAGTTGTCCGATCAGTTCTGTACCGTAGGAATCTCCGCGCAATAACACCGAGAGAATGTAGCACACTGCTAGTTCCTTGTTTAGGTAAACAGGAGGGGGGTCTTGAAAAAATTGATAGATATGTTCAAATTTCATCTGTCTTGTCCGCTGGAAACTCTCGTGATACCGTCAGGTTAACGGGAGAGGATAGCGGGGCGGGGTGTGCCGCTTCCTAAGGATTAAGTGGGTATGGGGGAAACAGAGGTGCAGTATTTCCCCAGTTGTGTGGATAGTCAGAAACGCTTGTCCTGCACTTGGGTAATGTTTGCCTGCGCCAAGGTTAAGGAGCGCTGACGTGACTAGCTTACTCAGTTCCTCTTCCAATCTATCGCAGCGACTATTGCTAAGTGTGCGATCGCCGGTGAGTTGGCAGTTACTTCGGGACTTGGTGTTGTAACTTTTAACTCGAAATTCGCAACTTTCCCAAACCATCTGTCTGCCTTATTTCTGGGCTAGAGCTTGTCAGAGTCCGCCGGCTTTTTTAGGCAGAAATTTTGCCTTTAAACCGAACTCAGGCCTAACATGGCGCGCAGTGTAAAAGTTAGAAAGACAAAAGTCGCTACAATCGAAGTAATCAGGGCGATCGCAGTTGCCGGTCGATCGAGCAGAGGTTTGAGTCGCTCGAACAGGAAAAAGAAGATTCCGAGACAGACAGTAATCAAAAAACGGGGGTAGCGAGAGACGTTATTAATGAAATCTTGCATGAGCACAGGTGGGGTAAAGTGTTACAGCTCGATCTTTGACTGGTAACACTTGTGAGCGAGTGAGACAATTTTGGCACAGCCAGAGCTAAATCTGCCGATCGGGCGATCGGGCGTTTTTCAAGGGCGATGCTGACATATATAATTCTAACGAAAACTTTTGGTCATGCGATCGGGGGCTGTCTGTTCAATGCCATAACGCGACAAGGGAGTGACAAATGAGAGAAGTATTTATATTCAGTTCTAGTTGTGATAAATATTATAGGGCTGTTATTTCTAGATAAATGTCTGCTCCCGCACATTCTTTCGTCTTGCCGCGTCCCTTTCTGAAATGGGTGGGAGGCAAAACTAGGTTGACGCTATTACAATTTTTTTGAATAAAAATATAATTTTAGTCTTTGATTTGCGACCAAATCCAAAAAATCCACCTTCGGACAGTAGAGTAACGCCTTCCTTTAGTTGTATCATTAATATCTAAACGAGTTTTTGACATTATTTTACAGATTTCATCTTTTGACGGAAGTTCTCCCTGGCTTATCGCTAATTCAAAGACTAAATAAAAAACTTCATGCTCTAAAATTTTATTAATCAAATTTAGATATTTTAATTTAGATCTTTTATGTAAAATTGACCTACCTTCACTTGTAAGTCGAAAAGTTGCCTTATTTGTCATATAATTTTGATACTTTTCTATCAGTCCAATATATAGACCAGCATTAGTATAATAGTCAGTTTGCCTGCGGTCAAATTCATAGTTTTCTGTAATATCATCTTTGGTTAAATCTCTTTCTAATAACAATGATAATAAATCTACTACTCTCTCAAATCGATCGGCTTGTGGAAATGGAACATCTGCTGGCTCTGCAATTATTTTAATACTATTGAATACTTGTTCGACATCACTGAGTTGTATTTCTTCGGGAGAAATCATATAATTCTTTTGTTTGATCAAGTTCAAAGAGTTATAATTTTCCTCGTCCCTAAATTCATAAATAAAAAAGCTAAAAATGTCGTTAGAGTATGTCATCAATACTGGAATGACTTTCTTACTCATTTTTTTTGACCACAATCTGTAAGGATAGTAAAGTTGCCTAATTAAGAAATCCTCTATCGCATATTTCTTGGCTTCTATCAATATAAAATATTTGTCACTTTCAAATCCTGCATCTATCTCACACTGAGAATTTTCAACCTTAATTGGATATGGCTTCTTATTCGGGATGGAATTGATAATATTAAAGTCAAAAGACTCTGTAGACATTCTACCCGAAACAGTATAAAATGTTTCTTCTTCAACTAAATCATTTATGATGCCGATATTAAAGGCACAGTGCAATGCCGAACTTTCAGAATATAAATTTTTGTAATCTATACTTTCTAACTGGGGAGGAGCAAAAGAAATCGCTTCTAGTTGACTATCATATCGAACTTTTAAGTGTGTCTCAAACTTACCTATAACATATTTAGATCGAGAAATTGGCAAAATTGATAACTTGTTTTCTCGAAATATTTTTGGCAAATTTACAGAGTGATCGAACTTTGCCATTAGCCGACTTTCTCGTTGTTTATTAATTTGCTTTGATTCTATTTCAAAAAAGCCATTTTTATCTAGTTGTTCTAATATTTCATGCGTATCAAATAGTATTTTCCATGCTTTATCGTTTGCAGTCTCGTTACCTTTACTCATTTTTACTTATCCTGAATTTAGTAATTTAAAACTAATACTTCATCAACCATGCTTCTTTTCAAGGCATTTGAGTTTATGCTTCTCGTTGCCCTAACTTTTTTGATTTTATCATGATAATCCTTGTACAAATCCATAATAAAATCTGTACAAGAATTACTCACTATCACCTTGCAACCTCTCTTAGTTAGATCGTCAAAAACTTTTTTAACTCTTTGTTGTTCGTCTTTATTAAAGCCATTCACATCATACCCAGTAAAAGAAGCTGTTTCCGAAACAGGATCGTAAGGAGGATCTAAATAAATAAAATCTCCTTTCTTTGCATCTTGAACAGCTTTTTCAAAGTCATGATTCAACATTATTATAGTCTCGCTGCTCAAATATTTATTCACAGCTCTTAAAACAGCATCATCTAAAAGATTTGGATTTTTATATCTACCAAATGGAACATTAAACTGACCTTGGGAATTAACCCTGAATAAACCATTATAGCAGGTTTTATTTAGATAAATAATTCGTGCAGCTTTTTCTACTTCCGACAATTTTGCATATTTTTTTGAACGATCTAATTCTCTCATGTCATAATAAGACGTTTCGTTATTGATATATTTACCATTCCTTAATTCCTCCATCAGGTCATCTAATGATTCTTTTACCACTCGATAGCAGTTAATCAGTTCTTTGTTGCTATCATTGATAACAGCTTTTTGGGGTTGTAACTCAAACAATAGTGCGCCTCCACCGATGAAAGGTTCATAGTATGTATTTTTACTTGTCAGCTTAGGACAATACTTAAGAATTTCTGGCAATAACTGTCTTTTACCACCGGCCCACTTCAAGAAAGGTCTTACTAACGGATTAATTTTCCGTCTTGCTAACGTATCAGTTTTCACTCAGATGCCTCTAACGCTATCAAACAACAATACATTCTAAGTTGAATTTTACTTCAAGTCAAGAGGCAATAGTGATATTTATTCAAGGCGTAAGTCGCAGTTAAATATATCGACAAAAGCACCTTGACATAATTCTCTTCATCTGATATGTCTGAGGGGAAAGATTGTGAATTAAGCCGATCGCACTTCAATCACTCCCCGGTCAAAAACCCGCTTGTCAGTACCGATAGAACTGACAAACATCCGGTCTTCATAGACATCAAACGTTGCAAAACTCAGGCGGCTAGCAGAA
>JBDTEI010000455.1:0-6158 GCA_039922675.1 Microcoleus sp. | reverse complement strand
AAATAATTTTAAAATCCAGAAGCTTTGTAGACGCTGGTTTTTATGAATTGCATATTTAGCCTTTCATACCGTAAATCAGCAACGCCGGAGTCCTAATTTGAGTCTCAGATTGTCTTATTAAATTTTTAATTATTTTTTCACAATCTATATCTTACTACCCAAATATTGGGTGTTATTTCTAATTTACAACTTTTAATATATCTAATGACCGGGATTTGCAAGAACATTGATATTTCTAAATTATTGCTGAGAATATCTCTCAAATTCAACAAGAAACTATTGCAATAAGCATAAAAATTAAAGAGGTATTAATATGAAAAATAAGCAAGAGTATTTAAAATACTTATTATTGTGAAATCAACTTATCAACTGTTAACGACTTTTGTGTTGTAATTTATTAATTATATTAGATGTAATATTTTTCATAAATCACAAAAAAGATTCCTGATTTACTATCACTAATCACCACGAAAAAATAGGTTCGTAGTGAGGACGACCGTCCTTCTTCTAAAACTTAACACTTAAACCATCACGCTCAAACCAATTGTATAAAAGGCAATTCACCGAAGATCGTATAAGAGGGAAAAAGCGAGCAGGAATTAGGAATATTCTGTGCTTGAAATTGCTCCTAGACAAACGAAACTCGCAAGGGAAGGGTTGGAGATATCGGGCGATTTCAATCGCCCATAGGAGAGTTGCTAAATCAGCGCGCCATTGATCAAGCTGCTAACTGCCGCCAAGGCGATCGCCCCCTGTACCGCGCTCCAAAGGCCCATCCGCAAGCTAAATCCTTTAACTAGCTTCGCAGCAGAGGCAAAAACAATCACGTTCATCACAAAAGCAAACGCGCCGGATAGCAATCCCAGCGTCAGCACGTTCGGTATCAAAAAAACTGCTTTCAGAATTGGCAAAATTAAAACATTCAAAATGCCTAAAACGGCAGCGGAAATTACTGCTTTCGGTGTGCTGTCAATTTCCACGCCGATCGGCAGTTGAGAAATTAGCAGCAAGCTGCTGCCCGTCACCAGCCAAGCAATCAAAAAATCGATGGGTTCCACAGCGCCTTTACCTCCTTAACTGTTGAATTGTCACAAAAACCTGATATTTAAGATGAGCTTAATCAAACAATCCGGCTGATTCCTCTACCAACCGACAGAATTTATGTCTGTCACTAAAAAGTTAGAAGTTATGATGGCTGTATCCTCCGCTAAATAATCCGGATGGGAATTAGATCTGCCTGTTAATTGAATAAAAGAGCAGATTAATTAATATGGCTAGCGATTTTTCTTTTAACTCTAAAGTCCGATTAAACAAAAATAGCTCGGACAATCCTGGAGCGCAACGCAGTCGATCGTTCCAAGTGATGGTTTTGATGCTGCTAGTCACTACTTTGGTGACGCTGCCGGTCTTTCGTCTGGCCGAACTACAACTGGTACAGGGAGCTTACAACCGACAGCGGGCGGAAAATAACCGCATTCGCCCTGTTTCTGTCGCAGCGAATCGCGGTCAAATTTTAGATCGCAACGGCCAAATTTTTGCGGCTAACCGCGTATCGCGATCGGTCTATTTGTGGCCAAAAGAGCGATCGGCCAAAGACTGGGAAGCAGTCGCCGCTACACTCGGCCCGATCGTCAAACTTCCCGCAGCCGAAATTATTAAAAAAATCGATGAAGCAGGCTACAAATCAGCCTTGCCAGTGCGAATTAGTAAAAATATCGATGTCGGTACTTTCGTCGCCTTGGGAGAAGAAGCTAATACTTTGCGGGGAGTTGAAATTCGCGCAGAATCGAGCCGAGACAATCCCAACCAGCAATTAGCAGCTCACCTTTTGGGATACGTCGGCGAAGCTAGTTTAGATCAATTAAAAGCTAATCCTGCATATCCGATGGGCATGATCGTCGGTCAGATGGGAGTTGAAAAATTAGTTAATCCCACTTTAGAAGGCGTTTGGGGAAACCGTTTGATCGAGGTGAATGCTAAAGGCGAGGAAATCCAGGATTTAGGTGTAAAAGAGCCTATTCCCGGCAAACCCGTGCAGCTAACTTTAGATTTAGATATGCAAAAAACTGCGGAAAAAGCTTTGGGCGATCGCCTGGGTGCAGTTGTGGCGATCGACGTGAAAACCGGAGCGCTTTTAACAATGGGTAGTTGGCCGACATTTGACCCCAATATCTTCACCCGCAAGGTGACTCAAACAGAATGGAATCGACTCCAAGGGCCAGACAAACCATTTTTAAATCGGGCAGTTCAAGGCTATCCAGTCGGCAGCACTTTTAAGATTGTAACTTCTGTAGCCGGGATGGAGTCGGGCAAGTTTTCTCCTGACTCGACTTTACTATCATCTTCTTCAATTTCGATCGGCGGAATTTCTTTCCACGAGCACGGCGCAGGTTACGGCGTTATCGGTTTCCGCGATGCTTTAGCCTACAGCAGCAATACATTTTTCTATCAAGTAGGCATGGCTGCCGGGCCGGAACAAATGTCGAAATGGGCGTATAAAATGGGCATTGGCGGCAGTATTAATTTATCTCTTTTGGGGATAGACAGCGCCAATCACGGTCAAGTTCCGACGCCGGAAACTAAAAAGAAAATGTACAAAGAAGATTGGTATGTTGGTGATACGGTAACAATGGCGATCGGTCAAGGTTTGGTACTTTGCACACCCCTAGAATTGGCAGTGATGGTGTCAACTATTGCTAATGGTGGTTCGCGAGTGCAGCCGCATTTGTTGGTGTCTCAAACTAATACACCCCTCACTAAAACAATCCCAACTGGTATTAAACCGGCTACTTTAAACATCATTAAACAAGGATTGATTGACGTGGTAAAAAAGGGTACAGGCAGCGCGATGAATGACGGTACTATTCCTTTAACTGCTGGTAAGACTGGGACGGTGGAAATGCCCGGTCATGCTGACAATTCGATGTATGTGGGTTTTGCTCCGGCTGACAAACCGGAAATTGCGATCGCGGTTATTGTCGAAGGCGGCGGATTTGGTGCGGTTTCGGCGGCACCAATTGCTCAAGAGGTATTTAGAACCTATTTTAAAAAGCAGGGTTTTAAACCTACTAATAAACCTTTCAAGTCATGAGTTAATTGTTGACTGTTGATTGTTCATATTTTGTTGTGTAGGGTGCGCGCTGCGCACCTTACTGCTGTAAGTGCGATCGAAAGTTTTCCCTAACCAATCGTCTCACTTCCAAGGTAGATAAATTCATCATTTGCGCCACCTGTTCCCGATTCATCCCAGAATTGAAAAATTGAGTTAAGAGCGCAAAGCTGACTCCGCAGCCAGCCGTGCTTGTTCTTCTTCCTTGTGAGTCTTCAAAAACTCACCAGTTTCAGGAAATCTAAACCTCAATTCTCCTGAAATCAGATGCAATTCCAGCCCCAGCGACTCACTGAACAACCACAGCGTATCGAAAGCAATATTGTTAGCTGGAATCGGCTCGTACTGATTGTTTACTAAACGTACTCCCTGTAAAATCGGATTTAGTTAATCTCCAGAAGGAGCGTACTAAAAATATTCCCTCACTCCCAAATCCTGATCAATTTCCGGTTTTGTTTCTTGGTCTTTCGTTTGAGTAGTTTCCGAAGTTATTTATAGCACAAAATCTGGAGTAATTCCGCCTTCTTCCCAAACTTTATAATTATCCCTTTTGCGTTTGGCAACTCCCAACACCACATAAACATCCGACGCCACAACCGCCTGGTTGTTTCCTTCTTCATAATACATGAAAGAATTAGCTGACACGTAAACATCCGAACGCTCTTGAAAGTAAAGGTTGAGAGATTCAATGCCGTAAGCCATGCAATCTCACGTGATGTCCCTTTCAGCCATCGGCTCTCCGTCGCTGCTGGGATATTTAATTTCTACTTGTTCGACTTGAGTTAAAATTGTCATTTTTCAATTTTTCTCAATTTTATTTACTTCGATTTTAGCATTCTGTCCCCGACTTCAAAAGTTCGATCGCCTAAATACAATCAACAGCAATAAGGTGCACAGCGTCCACCCTAGATAATTATGTCCTGCATCCTGGACTTTCAGACGTATCTGACTGTTGGCAGATACAGACAATTTAAACTTTATTAATCCCTCTTTCTAAAATAATCATCTCCGAGCCTACAACTGGACTTCTCGCTATTAACTTTCCTTCCATATTGGTAATTTGTAACTTGTTAAAATCAAGCGATTTAGCTTCTTTCCACATTTGACTTGCTAGTTGATTTTGCTCTACATCGCTGAGTTTGTACCAATCTTCAGCGACTTGGACACTCAAAAGACCGATCGAGAAATCAGGATCAACAGACTTAACCAAACCGCCGCCCAGGCGATTCGTAATGTCAGCAACTTGATTTTGAATCGCAGCAATCAGAGACTGTTCCGGCGTCAGCAGCGGCGCGATAATTTCTACAGGTTCCGGTTTTTTCGGCGCCAGTAAATCGGGCAATTTGCTTTTAAATTTAGCGGGTGTAGGCTGAGAAATTGCGATCGCCTCTGGGGATTTCGCTGTTCCCGGCGCCACAAAATCGTCAAACGTTGGCAGAGACTGGTTTGCTGCTGCCAAAGGCGCTGTTGCTACTTTCTGGGGCGGTTTTGCCGAGAAACTGTTGAAAGTTAAACCGATCGCAACGATGAGAATTGCTGCTAATCCGGTGTTTAAAATTGGATCGGACAGCTTGGCATTCGCAGATGCAGGTAGGAGCGATCGCACTAGGCGCACAATACTTTGCCAAAGTACGCCTAATTTCTGGAAAAAACTGCCGCCAGCGGGTTTTGATACAGGCTTTTTATCGAATTTTACCGCAACTTTTGGCGGGGGCACGCTGTTAACTTCCGCAGCCACAGCAGGAGTTGTTGTTGTTGAGTCAGCTAGCGTGGGCGCGATCGGCTTTTGGGCCTGCAATGGGGGTTCTGCTGTTAATTTTTTCCCCTTTTTTCCCAAATTCCCAATCGAAGTCATCAAAGTTTTGATTTTCTGATTTGTGGAAACAGCGCTGCTAGCCTTTTTAGCTTGACTGCGAGTCGCGGCCGACTTTTTCGGCGAGTCTACCTCGGGTGTCTGAGATGCAGGCGGTTCTGGAGTTGGTTGGTTTAGTGGTTCTTCTGACATTTTCTCTGCCTTGGAGCGTTACAAATATATCTAAACGCGATAAATTTTAGTTGAGCCATCTCAGCCTTAATTTATCATTTCATTAGTTCTAACTGAATCACAATGAGCATCAAACGCCGTCACTTTCTAATTTTAAGCAGTCTGGGCACCTTAGGTTTTACCGGAATCTGGAAAATGCTTCAGCTTCGCACTTCCTGGGGTACAGACGCCTATGCTGCTGTGCCTTCTAATGTTGAGGGCCAAAGGGCGATCGTCCAATTGCCAACCTCACCGCCTATTTTACGCTTTATTTCGGTAGCCGACACCGGTACCGGGGCTGAAGGTCAGTATGCTGTAGCTGAGGCGATGGCGCAATATCACGGGGAAAATCCTTTTAATATTGTTGTTCTCGCCGGCGACAATATCTACAATAACGGCGACATTCAACAAATTAATGCTGTTTTCGAGAAGCCTTATCAGCCATTATTGCAGCAAGGCGTAAAATTTTATGCTTGTCTGGGAAATCACGACATCCGCGCTGCTAACGGCGACCCGCAAGTTAAATATGCGGGTTTTAATATGCAAGGTCGCTACTATACTTTTCGGCGCGATCCGGTACAGTTTTTTACATTAGATACCAATCACAATGCGGATTGGAAAAATCAGCTTGTCTGGCTGGATAAAGAGTTGAGTCAAAGCACTGCACCGTGGAAAGTTGTGTTCGGCCACCACCCGATTTATTCCTCTGGGGTGTACGGATCTAATCAATCTTTTATTCAGACTTTTACGCCTTTGTTTAAAAAGTACGGCGTCCAGGTTTATATCAACGGGCACGAGCACAGTTACGAACGCACTCGCTCGATTGAGGGTACGACTTATCTAGTTTGTGGGGCCGGCGCGGGCACTCGTCCGGTGGGCCGTTCTGAGTGGACTGAATATTCTGCTAGCCGCCTGAGTTTTGCAACGTTTGATGTCTATGAAGACCGGATGTTTGTCAGTTCTATCGGTACTGACAAGCGGGTTTTTGACCGGGGAGTGATTGAAGTGCGATCGGCTTAATTCACA
>JBDTEI010000454.1:0-3788 GCA_039922675.1 Microcoleus sp. | reverse complement strand
ATTCTGTATTACTTGCTTCCGGTTTTGATTGAGAATGTTTATAGCCAGCGCCGTGTAGAAATTTATGTCCAAGGATGTCAATTGCAAGCGATCGGAATGCCAGTATTCAGTCTAATACAGTGAGGGATAAAATCGCTAACATTTTTTCAGCTAGTAATCTTGCCTCACCCCTTATCTCGCTCCTAATGCTGAGAACTACTCACTTACCCGGTATCCCTTAAATCGAGCCCGGCAGTGTCCGACCGTTCTTTAAAGGTATCACAGGCTTGGTAACAGAGGTAGTTATTTAGGAAGATTTCAGTCTGAATTGAAGAAAAACCACATCTGAATCACTTTTCTGAATTCATCCCGCACAGCGAATTTCGCGGTTGAAAAAAAACAGCCGACAAGCGGCTGGCTGAACTTGCTGTGTTGGGAGGTTGACAATTTTTACGCAATGCCTCAGGGATTTTAGTCAACTGAAGTTATTGCACTATTTGGTTCAATCCAATTCATGTAAATAAATGTAACAGGATGTCAGCTAAAAAGCAACTTTTCTTTACGAAAATAGAAGGAAGTTCGGCAACGGATTTTATAACGGATGTAACGGATAGACTGTAGGGTGTGCGCTGCGCAACAAGAAGATCGATCGCCCATCCGCCATTTAACTCAACACTCATCTCCGGCTGGGGGTTGTGCTCGACTCGTGCGACAATCTGATAACCAAGTTGTACAGCATTGAAATTGTATATTAGACCTCTTGCAGAAATCTTCGAGTCATAGAGCAACCGCAGATATCGGGCAGATGCAACACCGATTGACGCAGATGGTTTCAGGGTATTTTCGGATTTTTGCAAGAGGTCTATTTCAATTGCGCCTCAAAACTAATCAAATAATCTCCCTCTCTCTCAATCTCCCCATCTCCCAATCTCATCTTCTCCCAATCTCATCTTCCGCCCTGGAGAATGATGTATGCACCCCAAAAAGCAGCAGCAAAGGCCAAAATCGCAGACCAAATCGGATGTCCGCTGTCACTGACTCTCCCTCCTTGACTGCGGAGAGTTTCCAGGTCGATCGCCACAGTAGCACCTCGGCGCAGCCAACCAGTCGCCACAACCGGTTTTCCGATCAAATCGCTGGGGCGAGTCGTCTGTTTGAGAAACAATGGGTACAAAGAGCCGATCGGCCCAAACCTCGAAACATAGTGTAACTTTACCAAACCCGTCGCCGTTTGCAAAATCAAATCCTGTCCCAGCCAATTCTCTATACCAGACCTACCCAAAAGTTGCCCGGAAAGCTGCACAGCTTGAGCATCCAACGGCATAGTGTCGGGATTTGATAAAATTTCCGGTAAACTCGGCGAAGCGGTTTCTCGTGGTGTAATGTCGGGGAAAAAATAATTGATCCGCATCAAAGTACCTAGACAAAATCCGATCGGCAAACAGCCCCAAAGAATCGATCGATCGCCCAAAAGCCAATCCAATTGCCAAATACTCGTTTTGGAAAAAAACCAGCTAGTCAGCCAAAGTACAGCTACTATCGCCAAACCCATCGGAATCCCAAAAAACGGCGCACCCTGTAAAAATAGTTTTGAGTCTTTAAATTCGAGTATTGATTTAAACAGAGATAATTTTGCTGGCTTGGGTAGTTCCGGCGACAGACTCGCCAAATCTAACTCTGTCTCCAGTTTCCAGAATTGAGCGTAGAGTTCCAACAGCTTGAAACGCTCTCCCACCAAAGGATGCGTGCTGTTAATTGTCAACCAAGTGCGATCGGGATTGGTGACATCCCACAGCAAAATCTGTTCTAGCGGGGCCTGTAATGCAGCACAACCAAGGGTTGCAGCTTGTCCAACGCCGACGGGTAATAATAAATCAAAACTTTCGAGGAAAAAGCTAGTTTGTTTTTGCTGCTGGATATTTGTAGCAATGCCGATCGCAATTTTAGTCAGTGCCCGCGTCAAACCGTTAGGATTGCCGGTAATTTCTGCCGCCGTGCGATCGCTAAAATACACTCTACGGCGCGACAACCACAACATCGGCCAGCGCAGCAACTTATAAATCCCGTAACTGGTAGCAGAAATTGCAGCGGTGACAACTCTTACAGTACGACGCAAAAAGTCGATCGTCATTAAATCACACAACCGCTCACCCCAGTAAGCCACTTGCCAATAAATCAAGTAAGGAATCTGCATCACCAGCATCGCCAACGACATCGGCGCAAAATCCCAGTGAGAGATATGCGCCAATTCCCGCGCGAAAATAGTGGCAATTTCATCATCCGTCAACTGATCCAACAGCCCTTGACTCACAGCAATCCGAGCAAAACGCGGCAAACAGCCGTAACTGAAAGCCACAGGAACATTCAGCGGCAAGAGTTTCAGCACAGGAACCGGCATATTTTGCTTGCTACAAAAACTGCGAAGTACGCGCGTCGCTTCCTTGCTGTGTTTGGATAAAACCGATCCGCGCAGGGTGTCGATACCACAAAACATTTTCAGCAGCGCGTCTGTCAGCCAGGGAGAGGAGGCCAAAAGCAATCCGAAAACAAACTGGAGAAACGGAGTTGGATCGCGGTAAAAAAGCTGAATTGGCTGGAAAATAGGCAGCCTAGTGAATATGTAAAGCTGAACTAACAGAGAATTAGTGTTTGTTAGTAGGAATTGTAGGACAAATCGGGCTAGGAAAAATAGGGCGATCGCACTTCCAACGGCTCCGATCCGAAAATTCAGCAACTTTAGCGGTTTGAGGGGGCGCGGGCTTTTGACGCGCCCCGCTTGGCGCCAAGTGAGTTGGTAAGTATCTGGGCTGGCGAATCCGGGGATGTCTGTTGGGGAACCGGAACTATTTTCGCCGCTAGTTTCTGTATCGATCGCGATTTCTGTAGGGGCGGTGGATGGTGCGGGCCCGCCCTCTTCTGATATCGGGCGAATCGGCGGTTTGGGGGGTGGAGGTGGCGGTGAAATATGTGTCGATTTGGTGTTTCCTGGCGCGCTAGTCGGGTCTAAGGGTGCAAATCCGGTTTTTTTGTCTGCGGTTGGTCGTAGCGAAGCGGGGCGTAAGCCATCGCCCTTAACCGTTTTTTTCCCCGATTCCGTTTCCGAATCAAACGCGACAAAGCCTGTTTTTGGGGGAGTTTCGGGTGGTTTTGGGGGGAGAGGTGGGGTTAATTCGGTTAAAGTGCGATCGGCCCAGGTTTTGATTTGGGTGTTGGAAATTTTGGTGAGGGATGTGCACAGGGCGATCGCGCTTTGGAGATTACCGGTTGCTTTGTAAGCCGCCACTAACCCCATTTGGGCACGGATTCCGGGCGGTTGATTTGCTGCGGTTTGGCTGACGGATTCTAAAAGGGCGATCGCGCGTTGGTAATCTTTTTGTTTCAAAGCAGCTAACCCAGCCTCCAGAGACTGTTTCAGAGATGAATCCGCCGAATTTTGATTGTGTGGAGATGCCATAACTGTGATTGCGATCGCGTCTTGTCTAAGATAACCTCACCCGAAGGAAGTTCGGCAACTATCAATGTACAAGATTAACGGATTGATATTGAGGAAAGATGGCACAGGAATCACATTAACATATTTTTCTTAAAACTCTTGTGGGGTGGGCTTTGAGCAGCGCCCCCATTTCTCCCAGACTTTTTTTAATGGTATTAGCTGATTATTCCTTAACAAACACCTGAATGTTCTGAATTGAACTTGCTGACTGCCACGCTTTCACGTAAACACCTTCTTTAATAGTCAGATTCTCGCTCTGCGTAGCACCAACAGAAATAATAGCGCAAGGTATGAAGTTGCTATAGGGATACGCGCG
>JBDTEI010000453.1:0-5787 GCA_039922675.1 Microcoleus sp. | reverse complement strand
ATTGGGCATTGGGCATAAGACTTGTTCCCAGGCTCTGCCTGGGAATACATACCCGGAGGCTCTGCCTCCAATTCCCCCAATTCAAAAATCTAAAAATCTTAAATCTTAAATCTAAAATTGTTTGATGACGAAAGTTGTATTAGAAAATATCTACAAAAGTTTTCCCCTCCGCCAAGGAGAACAGGAAAAAGCAGCAAACAGCGTCGCAGAAAGTGTCTCACCAGAGGTCTCTAATCCTTCGTCTAACACCGTTTTGCGGCGGATCAACCTGACTGTCGAAGACGGGGAATTTATGGTATTGGTGGGGCCTTCAGGCTGCGGAAAAAGCACTTTGCTGCGATCGATCGCCGGTTTGGAAGTTTTGACAGCCGGTAATATCTGGGTTGGCGATCGTCTGGTTAACGATTTGCCTCCTAAAGACCGAGATATCGCTATGGTATTTCAAAATTATGCTCTGTATCCTCACTTAACAGTCTACGATAATCTCGCCTTTGGATTGCGCCGCTCACAGAAGGAAGAAGGAAGAGGGAAGAAGGAAGAAGGAAAAAGGAAGAGGGAAGAATCAAAAAGGAAGAGGGAAGCAGAGACAGAGACAGAGACAGAGACAGAAAAAAGTAGCAGGGTTCAGGCAGAAAAAATCAATAATAAGATAGAAGAGGTGATTAATTATTTAGCTTCTAACACTGTAAATAACGAGCGAATATATACTTTAGGGGAGGATTTTTTGGTAGGAGCAACTCGCAAGTTACCTCCGGGTTTGCGCTATTTGTCGGCACGGGAAAAGGCGGTAGGAGAACGAGTTATCAAGGTAGCTCAATTATTGCAAATAGAACCGCTTTTAAATCGCTTGCCGAAACAACTTTCGGGAGGGCAAAAGCAGCGGGTAGCTTTGGGTAGGGCGATGGCTCGCAATCCTCAAGTTTTCTTGATGGACGAACCGCTATCGAATCTTGATGCGAAATTGAGGGCGGAAACTCGATCGCAAATTGTGCAGTTACAGCGACAGTTGGGAACTACGACTATTTATGTGACTCACGACCAAACTGAGGCGATGACTATGGGCGATCGCATTGCGATTATGAATGCTGGCCAGCTTCAGCAAGTCGCTCAACCTCTAGAGCTTTACAACAAGCCGGCTAATCTGTTTGTGGCTGAGTTTATTGGTTCTCCGCCGATGAATTTTTTGCCCGTGCAGTTTACCGCCCCGCTGTTGATTTGTCACCCGCAATTTCGCTTTACTTTGCCGGATATTTGGGCTAAAAATTTACAAAAATATGACGGGCGAGACCTAATTTTGGGCATCCGCCCAGAACATCTGAGCATTAACCCTCCTGCTACCAAAAATCTGTCGGTACAAGTGGAAATTGTGGAGGCTTTGGGACACGAAACTTATTTGCAGGTGTGTTTGACTGATGCTCCGACTGTGCGGATGCAGGTGCGGGTTCCTCCTGAGCGATCGATCCGTGTTGGCGAGGAGCTTTGGCTGGCCATTGCTCACGATAAGATTCACTTGTTTGATCCTGATACCGAATTGGCGATTTTTCCTCGGTAGGAACCGGAGAAAGGTCGATCGACCTTTGTGACCAATATCACTCATCACAAAGTTGCACTTCTTTCAAGTTAATGTTATATTTTTTTACATAAGCCTTACAAAAGTTAACAAAAGGAGTTCGCACTATGCAAGAACAAAAACGGAACGCTTGGAACTGGGGCTTCAGCGCAGGAGCAGAAAATTGGAACGGTCGTTTAGCAATGATTGGTTTCTCTGCCGCTGTCATCATTGAATTGGTTTCCGGTCAAGGCCTGCTTCACTTCTGGGGCGTGATGTAATACGATTTTAGATTTCAGATTGTAGGTTGGTAATGCTTTCTATTAGGGTTTAGAGTTGCATTCTTTTCTTGAAACTTATTCCTGAACGAACTCCCGACAAAGAAACCGGGTTTTTCACCTAATCTGCGGACTACAGCCAAGGATTTTCGTAAAAAAACCCGGTTTCTGACTACCCGTGGGTAAGTCCTAACACTGAATCTAATTTTCTAGTTAAGATTTTTCAGACACTGCAAAGCTTGGGAGTTCCTTTGGGGACTCCCAAGCTTTGCCCATGCGTTTTTAACAGGGCAATTTTTGCAGGAAGATTTACTCGCAGCAAATAGCGAGTTGCTCTGTGCATTTAGCAGCACAAAATATAACAGCGATCGCTCTTTTGGGGATGAGGGCTTCGCCCCCCAAAAAAAGAGTGGAATCACTCTTTTGGGTGATGCTAAAGAATTCCTCTAGCGGATATATTCTTTTAAGATGCTGTTGCGGTTGGGATGCCGCAATTTCCGCAGGGCTTTAGCTTCGATTTGGCGAATTCTCTCGCGAGTGACGTTAAAGATTTGACCAATTTCCTCCAAGGTCTTCATCCGTCCGTCATCTAGGCCGTAACGAAGTCGCAATACATCTCGTTCTCTAGGGCTCAGAGTATCCAAAACGCTTTCTAAATCTTCCCTGAGCAAGTTCTTCGAGACTTGATCTTCTGGCGTTTCCCCGTCAGATTCAATAAAGTCTCCCAGACGCGAGTCTTCCTCTTTGCCGATCGGAGTTTCTAAAGAAATAGGCAACTGTGCGGATTTAGCAATAAAGCGCAACTTCTCGATCGTCATCTCCATCTTAGTGGCGATTTCTTCTTCTGTAGGCTTGCGGCCCATTTCCTGAGAAAGAAGTTTGGTAGTTTTCTTGATCCGCGAGATGGTTTCGTAAAGATGAACCGGTAGGCGGATAGTGCGGGATTGGTCAGCGATTGCTCTGGTGATGGCTTGACGTATCCACCAAGTTGCATAGGTCGAAAACTTGTAGCCTTTTTCGTGATCGAATTTTTCAGCAGCCCGGATCAGACCCAAAGAGCCTTCTTGGATCAAATCTTGGAAAGACAAACCGCGATTCATGTACTTTTTGGCGATCGAAACCACCAAACGCAGGTTTGATTGCACCATTTTCTCCTTGGCCCGCCGACCGACGTGGAGTCGGTGACGAAATGCAGGTAGCGCCATATCTACAGCATTAGCCCATTCGTTGTCTTTGGGCTCACGGTCTAACTCTTCCAGCAGTTGTTCTCTAACTCGCTCTAATTCGAGCAAATCGGCAATCTTGCGGGCGAGTTCAATCTCTTCATCGGCTCGCAGCAGTCTAATTCGACCAATTTCTTGGAGGTAGAGACGAATAGAGTCTTCAGTATAATGCTTTTTCTTGGCTTGGGCCCGACGGCGGGCTTTGACACCTTTGCCAACTTTAGTATCGTCTTCCTCAGATGGATTTTCTAGAAAATCTTCTCGATCGTCGTCTTCGTCGATAAAGAGTTCCAACTCGCTCTCAGGTAGAACGCTTTCGGTATTCCGAAGCAACTCGATTGTTTCCATTTTGGGTGTAATTTTGGTTTCGAGTACGGTGTTAGCCTGGGTCATGCCGCCTTCCTCATGCTCCTGAATTAAAGAATAAATAACAGTGGATTAGTGTCTGTTTGTAGTTTAGACAAGTTAGCCAGTATTGACATTCCCGTAGGAAGAAATAGTGGGATTTTCGGCCTGCTAAGTGAAGCAGTGACCGAAACTGCACCAGTTTTATGAGTCAAAGTTCGAGTTCTGGTTTGAAGTAGCCAGCGCATTCACTCGATCGCAGAATTTAACATCGCAACCTCGGATTGAGCGTGTGGCTTTTTCTTGTTTCAGCTAGTTAACGCATCATCTGCGATACCTTGCCCAGAGAAGCAAACCCAGAGATGCGATCGCACCTCAAAAAATACTGGCTTTTTAACTCGGTACTTCGATCTTTTACCCGTACAAGTTTTCCGGCACGGAACCCTCTAACTTTTGTCTTATGGGTGTCCAACTTATGATTTGCTTGCTGCTTTCACGATGTCGTCAGACATCATAGCACGGCAAATTTTCGCCACCTTGGATGCGGGTCTGCTGCATCAAATGTAACAGCAGAGAGTCGAAGCACCAAACAGTGAGAATCGAATCTTACAAAGACCCTTACGATTGTAGCCGTTCTCACAAAAAATGGAAGTTATTTTCCGTTTTTTGTCAAGAACCAGGAAAACTTTGTCAGCTTAGCTTGATAATACTGACTCATGTCTGGCTCAGCTAAATCCTGAGAACGGCCCGGAAAAACTTGGGCGCGATCGAACGGCGCTGTTTTGTGTGGATATCTGGGTGAAAGGCTGCGGCGCAGTCTGCCAGAGAGTTAGCAGACAATTTTTGACTTGCCTGAATTGAGACCAATACAATCTGTCTAGATGCACCCATCTTTACCCTGTTTCCCTGAATTGAATCATACGCAATCTGCGATTGAATAAAGCTTACGAGCTTTAGTTGTAAGCCGGCAACTCTGGATGAGAGACCGACGATGACCCCAAATGAAGCGTTGCGGGTTTAGTAGTGCAACAGGGGCTTTCTTTGTTAAGTTAGCTCAATTTTTCAAAATTGGGGCTAATTTTGACATTACATCACATTAAGTTCGTAACGTCACTTTCTCATTTAAGCTTTGCTGTGAGCTTTGCTAGCTGAGGGATAACAGCCCGACCGAGAAAGTTTGCGAGCGAGTTCGCTAGTGCGGTAATTGTTACGCCGCGAACTGCTGAGGGATTTCTCGTCTCTCTAGCTAATATCTACATTCATTTTAATCTCAGAAACAACTTACGTCGAATATTACTAAGTTTAGCTCGATCTCGCCGAGGCCGAGCTTTCTAATCGACGAGATCCTCGATGGCTCTGGACTCTATGGATTTGAGAAACTCCAAGCTGAAGAGAGCAGCTCGCAGTTCAACCGACACCTGTTTCCTAAAAAAATGTGACGGTAGACCCGCGCTCCCAACCATTATCGTATAACTCATTCGATCAAAAATCTCAAGTTGAAAATATGTGCAACTTTATAGTTGCTTAAAAAATATCCGCTGCAATATAAAGATGCGATTAAGCCTTTCTCCACAACTGTAGGTAAGATTACGCAACAGCCTGCTATATTTAAAGCCAACTCATGCCCATTTTAGAGAGGAGATTGGGGATTGGGCATGGGGAATGATTCATGGGATCGAAGCTAGGATCTGACAAAACAGTTGTATTCTGCTGGAAAACAGGGAGCGGCAAAACCAAGCTCAGGCTTAACTATAAAGGTTGGCGGCAAAGACAAAAAATTTGCCGTCATCATTACCATATTGAAAACAACTGTGCAATCGATCGCGATCGCCCGTCAAGTTCCGCAGTCCATAACCACTTTACAACTCCAAACCTCTGATAACCGCGATCGATTAATTAAACTGCCTCAACCGCACGATAATAAAAAGCTTCCAGCGCTGCAACGCAAATTTTGTCGCCGTAGAGACGTGCTTGTCCCTGCAAAATTCGATCGGCAATACCGCCCCTCCATTCCGGTTCTAACCCCAGCCTCACAGCTATTTCTACATATTCTGCTGCGGTTTGAGCAACCGTTTCTGTCACTCCCAGCATTTGCAAAATCCCAGAAGAATGGCGGCCCCGCATAAATTCTCCCGGACAAGTGACAATAGGTAAATTACACGCGATCGCTTCCAAAGTAGTGTGACCGCCAGACCAACCGAAACTGTCAAGAAAAACATCAGACAAAAGTTGCAGATTCCAATAAGCTTTCTCATCCATTTTAGGTAAAATCGCGCAAAAATCACCGCTATCCAAACCGTACTTAGCAAAAGCCCGCTGTAAGCGCTGCTGAAATAGCTTGCCAATATCAGCGTTCGGACGCGATATAAAGGCAAACTGAGCTTGAGGAACC
>JBDTEI010000452.1:0-3551 GCA_039922675.1 Microcoleus sp. | reverse complement strand
CTAATCCGGGTACTTTCCCGACAAACGGAGTTTACAACTTCGGTTCAGGTGTGGGCGGTTACAACTTTACTACTCCTGTCTTGTTTACCGGAAATTCGATCGCGAATAACGTCACGGGTACTGAGTTCTCCGATATTCTGAACGGTGGTGTAGGTAACGATACTCTCGACGGTGGCGCTGGTAATGACAGCATCTCCGGCGGCGCTGGTAACGACAGTCTCTTCGGTGGCGCTGGTAATGACACTTTGATCGGCGGCGCTGGTAACGACACTTTGATCGGCGGTATGGGAACAAATGTTCTCACCGGCGGGGTTGGTGCCGATGTGTTTGTGTTCACCGGAACTACTGCTGCTTATGGGCCCGATATCATTACCGATTACAGCATTGTTGATGATGTCATAAACCTTGACAAGACTGCTTTTGCCGGGTTGGGAGCGGGGGTTTTGACTTCAAGCTTCTATCGGTATAGCAGCACTGTTTCTACTGTAAGCGCGATCGAGTCATCGTTGACTGCGCCGTCGATTATTGCTCTCTTTGATAGTGCAGCTAATGCTACTAAGCTGTATTACGATAGCAACGGTTCTACGGTTGGTGGCAACATTTTGTTTGCTACTGTCAATAATGTCGATTTGGGAGTTTCTGGTAATTCTAAAATGGTCTTGTTCTAAACGGCAAGAATTCTAATCTGAATATCGAGGGTATGCACGGGGATACAGCATTGCTGTATCCCAACAAGATAAGGACACGGCAATGCTGTGTCCTTATTTTGTTGGTAATTTTCAAACAATTTGGCGGCTTTTTTGGGTAAGAAACGGTATTGTGGTGTCTTATTTTGCGGTGTTGTTGATGGTGGATGCGATCGCCTGTTTCGGCAAAAACAGTCTAAAATGAGAATAAAATTATATGAATAATTACCGTGAGCGTCACGACTGTAAAATGGACAGTTGAAGACTACCACCAGATGATTGCCGCCCGTATTCTGGAAGGGCGAAACGTTGAATTAATCGGTGGAGAAATCATCGAAAAGAGTCCCGAAGGAGAATCCCATGCTAAAGTCCGCCAAAATAAGCTAATAACCTTAGGGTAATATCAATCCGCTAGCCTTTCCCGATGTGGAAATTGCGATCGACTCTTAGAAAATTAACTCTTCTTTCTTCAACCCACGGAGGTGGGTTTCGTCTGTGTAGACGCGGTTTCAACCGCCGTCTCTTCTACAAAATTAACTCTTCAACTCACGGAGGTGGGTTTCGTCTGTGTAGACGCGGTTTCAACCGCCGTCTCAACTTTTTTGCGTAGATGGGGATAGTTATCTGGTAAGATGCTCCCACAATAAACTTTGATATCACAGCACAATGTCTTCAGAAACAAACTCAGCCGCTCAATCGACAACTGGCGCAGATGCGATCGATGTGGCGATCGCCTCAGGAATCGATTTTGACGGTACTGCGATTCCGAAAGCAAAATTAGACCTGTACGAAAAAGTAATGGGATTAGAAGCCGACAGACAGCGCAGCGGTGTGTCGAACACCATGCGATCGCGCATTGTCCGAATTGGCGTCAAACATCTGTCTCAAGCAGAACTCGATCCAATGCTAATTGCTGCCGACTTTGCACCGCTAAAAGACAAAGAAGTGGCGTTTTATTACGGCGCAAAGTAAAAATCAGGTAATGCAGAAAGGCGAAATCTAAGATACCAGAGAAACCGGGTTTTTTCCATAATTCAACGCTTTGATGCAATATCGATCGCAAAAACCCGGTTTCTGCCTCTAATAGAAATTGACAGAGAGAGGAAAGATATTTCAATAAGCAGAAAGTATCACTGAAATTAGGGCTAGGATCAGAGCAATAATTTGCGGGATTGTAATAGATTCCTTCAGGAATAAATATGATAGCAATACGGTAATCAGTGGGTACAGAGATGTAATACTGATTGTGCTAACAACTGGCCCGATTTCAACTGCTTTGAGAAAGATTAAAGATGCCACAGTTCCACAAACACCAACCAATAAAGCAAATACGATTCCTGCAATGCTTCCCTCAAAGCTCAAGTTCTTACTGCTAGCAATAATGAATACAGTAGTTAAAATAGCAGCGATTGCTTCATAGACAAAAGCTGTTTTGTAGTTCAGAGATTTAGTCGCTAATTTGCCAAAAAATCCCCAAAAGCCGTACAATAACGAACAAATCAGTGCATAGATTAACCAATTGGGTATTTTAGCCATTGTTTCAAGAATGCAAGTGGATTATTTGGTGCTAGTTGTACTCAATTATCGGCGAATGTAGTCGATCGATTTTGGCTATTCGCCACCTGTAGGGTTCTTAAATCTCCGGTTTCAAAGCACGTTCCATCAGCGATAAAACAGCTTGTTCAGGAGTAATTACCCCATTTAGCAACCGATAAACTTGACTGGAAACAGGGACTTCAATCTCGCGTCTATCCGCCAAATCAATCAACACATTAGCAGTATTAACTCCCTCAGCAGTGCTCTGCAATTCCTGCAAGATTTGCTCCAAAGATTTACCTTTAGCCAATCCGAAACCAACTCGATAATTGCGCGATAAAGAACTATTGCAAGTAGCGAGTAAATCTCCCAAACCAGACAAACCGTAAAAAGTTTCGGCGCGTGCTCCCAACCGAACTCCCACCCGAATCATTTCCGGCAAAGCGCGAGTCAACAAAGCAGATTTAGCATTAGTTCCTAATTGTAAACCATCGCAAACACCAGCGGCGATCGCAAAAACATTCTTCAAAGTGCCGCCCAACTCAGTCCCCAGGGGATCTTGATTCACATAAACTCGAAAAATATCGGAACTATAAATAGTTTGTACTTGCTTAGCTGCTGCTAAATCAGAGCTCGCTGCTACCGTCGCAGCGGGTAATCCTTGCTGAATTTCTTCGGAAAGATTGGGGCCAGAAAGTACGACAATTGAATTATTAGGGAAGGCATTTTGCCAAATTTGAGACGGAGTGCGTGTCGTCGCGGGGTCTAAACCTTTGGTGACAGTAACTATAATTGTACTGGGACTTAGTTGTAAAGCTAAAAGCCGATCGACTGTTTCGCCAACTCCTTTCATCGAAACCGCCGAAACCACAACATCGGCGCCAGTTATAACTGATTCTAGACTAAAAGAACTGCGGCGCGACCACAAATTTACCCGATCGCCCTTTTTGCTTCCCAGATTTGCCAAGGCCGAACCCCACGCACCTCCGCCTAATATTGTCAAGCTTGCCATAAAATTTAGTTTATTAATGAAACCGCAGATGCACGCAAATCAACGCAGATAAATCATAGCAATTAATCCGCGTTAATCCGCGTTAATCCGCGGTTAAAAACTCTGCTTCTACAAACCAGGCCGGAATCCATAATGACGGTAGCGCCAATAATCCCGTAAAATGATATCGTGATCGAAACACAATTCACCTGGAATCTGCCAAGATTCAAAAATTTGTAAATTTTTAGCATCATCCGCAGCTTGAGGTTCCCCCGTTGCCGCCGCCAAGAATACAATACTAATAGTATGTTGGCGCGCGTCCCGATTTGGGTCAGAAT
>JBDTEI010000451.1:0-2903 GCA_039922675.1 Microcoleus sp. | reverse complement strand
CGAAACCAACTGCTGTGGGGGGAGATTTTTTCAGGGCTGATAGAAGTTCGGCGTAGCGATTGCGCGGCCACGGAAATCGACCGTATTCCTGCAAGCTTTGCGGTTCGATCGCAATTACGGCAATTCTCTCATCCCAACCCGGATTTGGCAAAATTCCTGATTCTCGAATTTGAAATAGGGTTTTGTATCCCAAATATTCTAGGGGTTTCCACATTCCAAATTGCAGCATTGCCACAGACATTATTCCTGTGACTGCGCCTGTCAGCCAGGGAGGATTTGTGGTGATATATTGCCGGATGCCAATCAGTTGATTTTGTTTGAGATGCTCAATCAATTCTTTGAACTTCATGCAATTAATTTGACGCCATAATTGACCTTCGATTCCGACTCCCTGATAAGTTGTTTAGGGAACTGCGAGGCTGTAATGCTTTTCTCTGACTGACGATCCTCGCACTACAATTTTGAGGCGGCGGGTGGCAGGTAAAATTCCTTGGATTGTGAATTTACCTTCTCGATCGATCTTAATTGCTTGGTTGTTGACATAAATTATGTCGATCGGGTTAATTTGACCGCTGAGGCGATAGATATTGCCACTGAGTCTCGACAAATTGCGGACTTGGAGTTGGGCTAGACGAGGGCTAGCTGAGGGGGCGACGGGCGAAGTTTCAGGGAAAATTGTCGTGGTGTTACCCCGGGTGACAGCGACTTGCGAGTCGGTGCGCCCCGATACTTCGACTGTACCTTCAATAGTTTCGACTGAGGTTTTGCCGTCAGGGCCGACGCTAACGCCAAAGGATGTACCCCTGACTCCGGCCACGCCTTCGGGGGTTTCAACTCTGACTGGGGCGGTTCTGGGAGATTTTTTTTGTTGGGCAATTTGACTGGTTTCGCCAAGTCCGCTGAAGGTATTTAAGGCGGCTATTTGGTTGGGCGGGATAATTGTTGAGCTGTTGGCGGAGGCTATTGGCGCAGCAGTTTTGCCGATCGACAATCTGACTCGCCCCCGGCTGACAAAAATAGCTGTGTCATTTTCGCCTGCACTGCTTGACAAATCGGATATTTTGACTGCGGTTTTTTCGGCAACTTCGACGATGCCGATGTGGTTATCGATCGCTAAACGGGCTGTGGAATCGGGGCCGGTGATGATTTCGTCTCCGGGGACGAGTAGCCGATCGCCCACAACTGCTGGCCGCCCTTTGAAGGTGACAGTACCGCGAATTTCTTGAATTTCGAGCGATCGTCGCCCCGCGGTTCCTTGAGCGTTGATTGTCTTGGCTGGGGATGGATTTGCCGCCACTGTTTGCGGATTTTTGGGAGACTTTGAGGCGGTTGGGAGTGCTGCGGGTCGATCGACTGAGATAATTTTAGTAGGGTTTGACTGCTGTTTGGAGGATGCAGGGAGCGGACTGGCGATCGTCCTGCGACCAAGCGACAGACAGGCCAGCACAGCTAAGGACAAGCTGAGGAGCGGAATTTTGGTCGATCGCCAGCACGTGAAAATTTTATTCATAATTTCTCTTTTGTCATGTTGAAGTTCCTAGACTTCATTTCCTTTATCAGACTCCCTAAATCCGGCAATCGTTCCACTTTTTATGCTGTAAAACAGCAGCCAAAATCAAGTTTCTCAGCCTGAAAGCTTACCATTAAATCTTAATTTTTTCTCAGATTTTAGTAAACTGTTACAACATGGCTGTTGACTAAAATTTGATCTTCCGAAAATTTAGCAGCCAGACTCAAATTCTTTCATACCAGGAGATTGCGCCGATGTCAATGTTCCAGAGCGAGTATTTATATATAGCAAAGATAAAATTTTTTACAGTTTGTGAATACTTTTTGGCTTCGGCCGGAAGGATGATTAATTGGGGAGAAATCCTGTAGTTGTGGCAATTAATAAAAAGATTTTCTTTGGAAAGTGATAAAAAATAACTATATAATTAGTGCGGCTGGCTTTGGGAGTGGAGCTTGTGCGTGTGGAACCAACGCTGGCTCAGCCGATCGACAAGGTGACACAGATCGAGCAACTCCGACTAGAATACCGTCTTTTAGGGAAAGTCGATCGAAATTTCGATGGAAAATCATTGGGGGCGATCGGGCTTGGTGGTGTTGCTGCTCGATCGTTCCCGCCAAACTGTAAAATGAACGCTTGTATATATTTTATGTAGAGCAGGAGAACAATTTCAGTGGCAATAGAAGTAGGTCAAAAAGTTAAGGTGCGCCGTCTCAGAGATCGGATACCTGCAAATATGGTGGGGATGATAAAGAAGAATCCAGTAGGCACTGTTGACGGATTCAGGATGGTTGATGGCAGCGGAGTAGGCGTGGTTGTCAAGTTTGACGGTTTTGCGACTTGGTTCTTTGAGGATGAGCTAGAAGCCGTTTAACAGAAGGCAGTTGTCAGTGGGCAGTCGGTAGTGGTTCTTTCTGATTCCTGATGTGTGAGTTGTTAGCTGCTACCAATAACAACTGACAACTGACAACTGACAACTGACAACTGCCCCAATCTCGATGGCGGTTGCGCTTAAATGTTAAGTAGTAAGCTTTTGGCACTGAGAACAGAAAATGGCTTTGATTTTGACATTTTTGGGCAAGGGCGGCACTGGCCGCAGTACGATCGCGATCGCAACAGCTAAAAAATATGCGGATCTTGGCAAACGAGTTCTGCTACTCGGCCAAGATCCCGGCCCTGCATTGGGTATTCTGCTAGGAATTCCCCTGACTCCCAGCCCCCAGGAAATCGCCCCGAACCTGAAAGCGGTACAGGTGCAAAGCGCGCCACTGCTAGAACGCAGGTGGGACGAAGTTAAACAACTAGAAGCTCAATATGTCCGCACACCGTTTTTCAAGCAGATTTACGGCCAAGAATTGGGAGTGTTACCGGGGATGGACAGCGCGCTGGCGTTGAA
>JBDTEI010000450.1:0-3391 GCA_039922675.1 Microcoleus sp. | reverse complement strand
CGAAACCATGCGCGTTCCCCGCTGGCTGGCGGTGATTTTGGTTTATTTAACTCTGATCGGCGGATTTAGCGGGACGGTAGTGTTAATCGGCCCGACAATCATCGAACAAATCGAGTTACTGTTGCGGCAGTTACCACTGTACGCCGAAAGTCTCGAAACTGTAGCCACTAATCTATTGAGTCGCCTCACCGATGATGCGCCTGCTTTGGTGAATCAGTTGCTGGATACTCAATCGCTGACGAATTGGTTGATTCGATCGAGCCAACAACTGGTTTTGCGATCGTATAGTTTAACAAGAGGCATTCTCGGTGGCTTCTTCAGCCTTGTTTTAGCATTATTTATTTCCGGTTACATGGTAGCCGACAGCGACACATTAATTAAAAGTTTGGTGCAGTTTTTCCCGAAACCTTGGGACACAAGATTAGCCGCCCAAGCCACGCCCATCGGGCAAAGAATGGGGAGTTATATTCGCGGGCGGGTGTTAGTTTCGGGGATTTTAGGGATATTTATTACCACAGGTTTGAGCGTTTTGGGAATGCCGGAGTTTGCTTTGGGCTTGGGTGCGATCGCAGGTGTGACAAATCTGATTCCCTTCATCGGCCCAGTTTTGGGCGCAGTACCAGCCTTAATCGTCGCCTTAGCTAAGGGTGGATGGGTATTGTTGTGGGTATTGCTGCTGTTTGTATTTATCCAAAACTTAGAAACTTACGTACTCGATCCGTTGCTGGTTGGTTCCTCGGTTGGCGTGCATCCATTGTATCAATTGCTGTCTGTCTTGGGAGGCGTGCAAGTATTGGGAATTATTGGGGCCGTAATTGTGCCACCTTGGTTTGCGGGAGTGGCTGCTTTAATTGAAAACTTGTATTTAAAACCGAAGCTGAGGAGCGAATATCGAGAGACAATAAATCAAGCTAAAAATAATTCTGACTTACCGTCTATAACACCTTCGGCGTGATACAGGAAGATGTAGGGTATGTCGCCATGAAAAATTCCTTAAATATCGACAATCTCACAGCGACGCACCTGATACCATTGATTAAAATTATTTCCACAAACACCAAACTGGTAAAAGGCTTGTTTGCTCAAATATTGGATCAGGTGCGTCGCCCGCTCGATTATTTGTCAAATTAGGAGATTGTTGACGGCGACACACCCTACAAATAATGTTGCATGATTTTTCCTAAAATTCAGCACAGTGAATTCAAGATACTAGACAAGACTGCCACAGCCACAAACTATCTTGAAATTATCTGCGTTAATCTGTGTTAATCTGCCTTAAATCTGCGGTTGCTCTATCAATCAAAAATTTATGCAATAAATCCATATCAACCAGCCCGCTGACCACTGACTAATGACTAATTGCCACTTCAATGCGGCGGTTGCGCTGCCGGTTAGCATCAGAACTATTATCCACCGAAGGGCGACTTTCCCCGTAGCCGATCGCCACCCAATGATACCTCTGACCGAGGACACCAGACAAATACTGCACCACAGCCTGAGCCTGCGCAAACGACACATTGCGATTGTCCGCCTCTTCCCCCACGTCGTCAGTGTGGCCCGCAACCCGCACCGTCGCCCCCTCAGAAGTGCGCAACTCCGCCACCAAATTGTCCAAAATCGCACTGGTTCCCGCGCGCAGAGAAATGCTACCAGTATCAAACAAAACATCGCTGGGCAGAGTTACCATCAGTCCATCCCCTGCAAACAGCAGATTTCTCGCATTCTGTGGCGGCGTGTTGGCGTTTCCCGGGCTCAGGGCGGGTAAAGCCTGAGGAGGAGTTGCCGCCGTTCCGGTTGCAGCCAATTCCTGCGACATCAACTGCAACCGCTTTTCCAAAGTTTCCGTCGGGCGACTGCTACCCAACTGACTCTCCAAAGCCGCTGTACGGCCAATTAGCGCGTTGAGTTCCCCCTGCAACTTTCTCAAATCCGACTGCAATTTCACTCTCTGGGCCGGATTGACTTTTGACTGGGGAGTGGGTGTCGCGGTTGGTGTCGGGAGCGCCGGAATTTGGCTTGCTGGGGCGCGTTTCGGGCTGGTGGTCAAATTTTGAGTTACACGCAGCAATCTCTCGGCGATCGGCATCTCGGTGGCGCGTGAGGGATAAATTTGGGCGATCGTCATCCCCAAAACCCAAGCAAAACCGCTGCCTACTCCCAGCAGCAGCAGTCGAAAGATTAGCGACAGTAAAAACAAACCTTTTCCCCGCGACTTGGAGGCGCGAGTCGGGGGGATTGAAGGTTGTTCCTTAGAATATCGCGTCATGATTCCTCCCTCTCGGTACACATACCAGATTAATTTCGATACTATCCTATCTATCCAATTTTAGATTTTAGATTTGAGATTTGAGATTGGAGGACAAATCTCAAATCTGAAAAATTAACCCAGTTTATACAAATCTGGGCTTTGGCGGCACAGCCTTTCCAACAAAAACCTGATTGCTAGTCTCCTGCGTGTAATGCTGAATCTGTTAGATAATACTGTAGAACTTTTGAAAAAAAACGATGCCTGACCCTTTAAATAGCCCCTATCCCGTTCCTTGGGAATGGATTAGTGACACTCACGCTAAGGTGAGCTCAACTGTCGGGACTGGCCTCCGCTACTATCGCAGTCCTTCCCTAATTTCAACTAACGGTCAATACGCAGCTTACAGTCGAATTGAGATGCAAGTACAGCCGGAATTCTCCCGGTGTCGGGTTAGCAGCGTGATGTTTGTGGAAAATCTCAAAACCGGGGAACTGCAAACAGTGGCGGCTGCTTCGCCGCTGGCGGAAAGCGGAATGTATGCTAGCGATGACACAGATATGTCTGGGACGATCGCCATTTTAGTGCCTGTTTCTTGGAATCAAGAGGGTTCCCGGGTTCTCGCCCGCGAATTTGAAGCGCTGTTTAACTCTTCCGATATGTCCGACTACGCGGTCATTTGGGATAAAAATGATAATTACACTTATACGGTTGCTCCAGCTCGCAGTCTTTACACTCATGCTGTATTGTTGGGTTGGAGTCAAGTTTGCCCGGGACAAGTTCTGTTCCGCGCCGGTCATTTGGGCGATCGATCTTGGCCTCTTTGTGCAGTCGGTATGACCGGCCAAACGGTAGCTGTCAGCGAAGACAAACCCCTAGTTTTCGGCACTCAAGCCAGCGCCGACTGGATCGAACCTAAAACTCGTTTTTAGATACTATGGCAGCATCTTCTTCGATCTGGCCCACAATCATTTTACTTTCAGGTCAATTTTTAGACCAATTCATTTTGACTCTGGCGCTGATAGTTTTGGCTGTCGTTTTCGGTTTAACCGCTTTTATTTTTATTCGGGTTTTTCTCAATTGGTTGCAGGCGAAATTGGCAGAAAACCGCCCTTTCAATCTATCGCTGTTTCCAAAAAATGCTGG
>JBDTEI010000449.1:0-3844 GCA_039922675.1 Microcoleus sp. | reverse complement strand
GCAGTATCGTCAGGCAACACAGGCACCGCAGCCTGCATTAAAATCGGCCCGCTGTCTACTTCCAAATGGGCGATGTGCACCGTACATCCGGTGATTTTAACCTTGGCGGCGAGTGCTTGCTCGACGGCGTGAATTCCTGGGAAACTCGGCAGCAAACTGGGGTGAATGTTGATAATTTTGTCTGGAAAAGCATCGAGCAAAACTTTGGTGACGATGCGCATCCAACCTGCCATCACTACCCATTCTACATCATGGTCTTGGAAAGTTTTAACAATTTTTGTATCTAATTCTTCGCGGCTTTTGCAATCGCGGTGATTGAGCAAAATCGAAGGAATCCCATATTTTTCGGCGCGGGCGGCAGCTTTGGCTTCGGGATTGTTGTAAATTAATACTGGGATTTGAACATTAAGCTGTTGGTTTTGGATGGCTTGGGCAATTACCTCGAAGTTGCTGCCGCTACCGGAGGCTAAAACTCCTATTTTTAAAGGAGGATGAGCCGGAGCGATCCTCTTCGTTGATGAGCCTCCCGTAGGGGCGGGCTTCGCTAACGCACTTTTCCCAATCTCTGGAGAAATCAGGCTGGCAGTGGAATTAACAGATACTGGATTAACTGTCATAAGTAGAAGGAAGAAGGAAGAAGGAAGAAGGAAGAAGGAAGAAGGAAGAAGAGATACAGAGAAAGCTTTTTAGCAATTCGTATTTTACCTTTAATTAGGTGGATTAACTTAAATGCCATCAAAAATATTCAATTAGATTCTACAACAATATCATCAAAAAACTCTTCCCTGAGAATTGAATAAAATTTTAGATCCCAATATCTGCCCTTGACAAATAGCTGCTGTCGCAAAATCCCTTCCAATTGCATCCCCACTTTTTCCATCACCCTCGCCGAAGCAATATTGTTAACTTCACATCTACCCATAATTCGATTTAGCAACATCTCCCGAAAACCAAATTCAATAATTGCATTGACAGCCTCACTCATGTATCCTTCGCCCCAATATCTCCCAGAAAGTGCATAGCCAATTTCGGCGCGGTTGTGCGTCATGCTCCATTCCACAAATCCGCAAGTGCCGATAAATTTTTTCTCGGCTTTGTGAACAATTCCCCAATCTACCAGCTCTCGTCTTTTGTACATTTTTGTCAGAGATTTGAGAAAGTATTTCGTGTCTTCGAGGGAGACATGAGTTGACCACATTGTGTATTCTGATACTTCGGGGTTGGAAGCATACTCAAACATATCGCTCGCATCGTTTAAAGTAATTTTTCGTAGCAAAAGTCTCTCAGTTTCTATAGTGGGTAAATCTGCCAATATATCGAGAAAATTCATTTTGACATTGACCTATATTGTGATACTATTTAAAACTAAAAGCTAAAATTTACAAGCCAATGGTTCCGATGAAATCTGGGCGTTTTAACTGGTTGGACAATGAGTCGATCGCAGCTTGGACATTTCTAGCCCCAGCTTTGCTATTTCTGGGTACTTTTTTGATTGGGCCGATCGCCTATTTATTCTACCTCAGCTTTACCAGCGGCAGCTTTACCCAGTCGGGAGTGCGTTTGATTGGTTTGAACAACTACTCGCGCCTAGTCACTAACCCGGATTTTTGGCAAATTCTCCAAAACACGATCTATTTTACTACCGCCACAGTCATTCCCAGTTTAGTAATTCCCTTGGGTTTGGCGGTTTTGCTAAATCGCTCGTTTGCTTGGCGCGGAGCTCTCCGCACCGCTTATTTTATCCCTTCGATTACCTCTTTAGTTGCCGTTGGCTTGGGTTGGCGGTGGTTGTTTCAAACCGATGGGCCGGTGAATGATATGCTAAGGGCGATCGGCTTACATCCAATTCCTTGGCTGAGCAGCACAGTTTGGGCAATGCCAGTCATAATTCTGCTCAGTGTTTGGAAACAATTAGGCTTTAATATGGTAGTATTTTTAGCAGGATTGCAAGCAATTCCGGTAAATCGTTACGAAGCAGCCGAATTGGATGGAGCTAATGGTTGGCAACAATTTTGGTACATCACTTTACCCGGTTTGCGGCCGACTTTAGTATTTGCTACCGTCACTACAGCTATTTTTACCCTGCGGAGTTTCGAGCAAGTTTATGTCATCACCGGCGGCGGCCCTTTGAACTCTACTAATTTGCTAGTTTATTATATTTACGAGCAAGCTTTTTCCCAATTTGATTTTGGCTATGCAGCCGCAGCGGCAACTTTCCTGATGGCTGTAGCTTTGATATTAGTTTATGTTCAGCTAAAAGTTTGGGGAGAAGATTCTTAAATTAGGTAGGGGTATGGTTTGGCGCGGGAATTATGGCGGTAAGGTGCGCATTGCGCACCCTACAAATACTACAAATACAGGTTCTGGGTAAGTCCTGAATTAACTGGATTCCCAATTATCAATTCCCAATATTATATTCCATGTGCTCTGCTGTTTGTTCGGCTTGCGCGGTGCCTAAAAGCTTGCCGACAACATACAAAGACATATCAATTCCCGCAGCAATTCCCCCAGATGTGATGATTTTACCGTTATCCACAAATCGCTGATTTTTAACAATAGTTGTATTGGGAGCTAATTCTCTCAACAAATCTAACGCTTGATGGTGTGTAGTGGCTGCTAAACCTTCCAACAAGCCCGCTTTTGCCAACAGCAGCGAACCCGTACAGACAGAAAGCACTAATTCTGCTGTTTGCGAACAATCTTTGATCCAGTTAATAACTGCTGAATTATCAATTAACTTTCTCGTGCCTAGTCCTCCCGGTACAATTAAAATATCCGGTGGCGGACAATCGGAAATCGTGCAGTCGGGATTTACGCTTAAACCGTTGCGGGCGTTGACTGCACCGGGATGTTCGGCTACGGTAGAGACTGCAAAAGGTCGTGAAGCCTTATTTAATTGTGATGTCACCGAAAACACTTCAAAAGGCCCGGCAAAGTCCAGTACCTCGACATCATCGAACATTAAAATAGCTACGTTCCTAGTTGGCATAAGACATACTTCTGATAGAGACCAAAAATATTAGCGATTTGTTATAGTATAAATGGTATAATTTAACTCATTCAAGCTATGCCGAAAATGTTTCGCCATCGCGCCATAAAAATCTGTTTTTTGTGTCTTGCTTGCGCGCTAGCAATTGCTGTTTTGCCAATTTTTACTCCTGCTCAATCTACCAGTCAATTAGAGTTTCGGATTACTCAGTTAGAAGGTCAAATTGCTGAGCTCCGGGGACAAATCTACAGCTTGCAGTCTCAAGGTTCTAGAGTTAATCGGCCTCAGTCTCCGAACCGCCCGAGTTCGAGCCGGACAAATTCTAGAATGCTTTCGGGAGATCCGATGTTTGACAATTTAGCAACTTTGGCAATTGAAACTAAGCAAGATGTTATCAAAATTCAAGAGCGGTTGTCTAAGTTAGAAGCGTCTAGAAATCGTTAGTCATCAGGAAGAAGGAAGATGGAAGAAGGAAGATGGAAAAAGGAAGATGGAAAAAGGAAAAAGGAAGAAGGAAGATGGAAGAAGGAAGTCGGAAGAAGGAAGATGGAAAAATTATCCTACTCTCCCCCTTTCCCCTTCTCCCCCTCTCCCACTCTCCCCCTCTCTGACTTTGAGGTGCCCAAAAGCAGGGTCTGCTAAAAGTCAAGTTGCAGAACTATTCAATGATATGGAAATAATAGGCTGCAACCAGAAAATTGATCGCTAACAGCCCCAAAAACCAGGCGGCGCGAAAGGTGTAAGGGAATTTGCCCGTTTTCATCACGGAGTCGGATTTTAATTGGTTCTTTGCTATCTCTGCCATAATTCAAGCTCCTAATTCATAAGTCACTGTATTCACAAATAGCAGAGAGC
>JBDTEI010000448.1:0-3242 GCA_039922675.1 Microcoleus sp. | reverse complement strand
TTTTCGTAAATGTTGCGGTACTTTTCTTCGGCTTCCCGGAGAGCGTTTTCTGCTTTTTGGCGATCGGTAATATCGCTCGAAATCGACAGAAAACAAGGTTCTCCGTCAATTTCGATGGTTTCGATTGACAGCAGCGCCGTTCTTTCTGTACCGCTTTTATTGCGAAACCTGAGCTCGTAATTGTGAATTGCAGTTTTATTTTTTAACATTTGAATCATGCGATCGCGCTCTGCTAAAGTCGCCCAAAAATTCAGTTCAACCGCTGTTTTTCCAATGATTTGATCGTGACTGTAGCCCATCATCTGACAAAAGCTATCATTAACTTCAAGGTGACTACCGTCACTGATTCTCGTAATCGTAATCGCATTGGGACTGGAACGAAAAGCTTTAGAAAACTTTTCTTTTGCCTTAGCAAGATCGGCGGTACGTTCTCCAACTTGTACGGCTAAATTTTGGTTATATTCGGTTAACAGTTTTTCCGCCTGTTTGCGTTCGGTAATATCTTGAAAAGCGCACATCCCGTAGATAATGTTGCCTCGATCGTCGTAAATAGGAGTTCCCCAAACTTGCAGGGGAACAGTTTTGTCAGTCAAGGAGATTTCAACGTCATCAACAGTGACACTTTTACCCTGCAAAGCGTTTAAAACTGGGTCGCGCTCCGGTGGGTAAACTTCCTGAGTGCCAGCTAAATAAACTCGGTAGGATTGTCGCAAATTTTCATAATTTGCTGCGATAATTCCTTGACCTAAAAGTTGCTCTCCTGTAGGATTAATGTAGTGAGGTTGACCGTTTGGCTCGGCAATAAAAATGCCGAGCGGTACTGCATTTAGAAATTGTTTGACTCGGTTTTCATTTTCCGAAATCGAAGTAAATGAGTGCTGCAATTGCTCTGCCATGCTGTTAAAAGCAGCAGCCAGTTCTCCGAGTTCATCTTCGCGATTCAGAGCGAGCTTTGTATCCCATTCATTCTTTGCCAAAGCTTTCGCCGCTGCATTTAATTGCAAAATCGGCCGCACCACCCATTTAGCAGTAAGAATTCCCAGAATTGTCGCCACAATCAAAGCTGCAACCGACAGCAAAACAGTCGTGCGGGTATTGGCGTTAATTTGCTCCATAAAGTCGGACTCTGGCACAACTACGACAATCAGCCAATCCAACCCCCGATCGTCTTTAAAAGGAGTTACCTCCATAAAATTGCGCTTTCCGTCAATATCAAAAGTAAGCTGTTGAGAATTTTTGATTTGAGCTAAGCTTTGATAGGTTTTTTCTAAATGCTGTGCGGTTTGGCGAATTACCGGATTTTTGCTTGCTGAAGCTTTGATGCGTTTTGCTTCTTTACCTTCCACTGCGAATTCTTGGCCCGCCGTTGAAGTAGCAATTAACATCCCCGATCGCTCCATCACAAAAGTTTGCCCAGATTTACCAATTTTGAGGCTGACGAGAAATTGTTTGATTTTGGAAAATAGCAAATCGCTGCCAGCTATTCCTAACAGTTTACCAGCGTCGTTGTAGATAGGCATAGCAGCAGTAATGGCTAGCTCTCTTGTCAAAAAATCTGTATAAATTGGACTCCAGATAGGTTTTTTTGCGAGCGCCGCTGCTATGTACCAAGGACGAATTCGCGGGTCGTAAATATTGGTAGAAATTTCGACTAATTTAACGCGGTTTCCTTGAGAGTCACCAGTATATCGAGCTAATTTATTGCCAGTAGATTTGTCAGCAGCAGAGATGAGAATCCGATCTTTAGTGCGGATGGCTCCCGAGTGTTCTCCATTTTCTGTGGCTACATAAATGATGCTGATTGTATCAAAATATTGAATTTGTTCGAGGAAATGAAGTTCTAGTTTTTGTTTATCTTCGAGGTTCAACTGCCCCAATTTTATGCCTTGAACGTTGAGGTGATTGACAATGTGGGGAATGGACATATAGTTTTCCATGCGGTCTTTGATGCGGTCGCTAATTTCTCCCCGCAACTGACCTGCCACATCGTTAACCGCCCGCTGACCGTTTTGGAATGACAGCCAACCGACAATTCCTACGGTGCCGACAATTTGCACTAAAAAAGGCACTACGAGCACTGTTTGTAATGGAACTTTACCTAACATTTTAGTGGCAAAGCGATTCAGCGGTTTAGGAAACATATTCATCCTAAGAGTAATTGAAATTGTCAAGGTACATTAGTAGATGTTAAAATTTTGGAGCGATAGACGAGCGAGTTTTATTGAATCCGGTTACTTACTTAAGAAAAAGTGGGGAGCATTTGGAGCTTTTTACAAAGCCCCAGATGCTCCCGAGAAATTATTATGAGTGCAGGGCTGGGATTTAACTTTACTGACAAACGTACAGGTATTCATTAATATTACTATACTGTATGTTTGCGGATAACAGGTGATTGGGCGCGATCGCACTATCGGCAGCCTCGCGCACTCGAAACACCTGTATTTACCTGCGATTTAACTCCACCCTTTCGCCGTAACGCAACAGCATATCCAAGCTTTCCAAACGATTTTGCCAAGTTTGCACCTGATAGCTATTGTCGGCAGAATGCAAGCGCATGGAAGATTGAAATTGAGATTGAAAACTCGCCAACAATCTTTTAGCAGTTGTTAAACTTTCCGTAGAAGGACTGGCCGCCAATTTGCTCAAAGCAACACTCAATTCGTCCGATCGACTTTTGAGCACTTTCAGTTCAGATTCCGACACCCGCAACTGATTGTTAGCCAACAAAAAACTCCATTCCTGCTTGAGAGCAGTATACCGCGAAGCTGCTGCTGCAAAGGGCTGGCGGTAAGGAATTGGTTCGGAAGCAGAAGCGGAACGTACCGATCGCCCTTGAGTGCGGTTAAAAAAGCCCTGTATCCCGCTGTTGATACTTTCCACCGCAAAAATAGCATAGCCCCCAGTCGGCAAATCGCGCAAAGCTTGAATTTGGTCGATCGCCACAACTTCCGGGAGAGTCAACAACTTAACCGAGGGAGAAATCAAAGCAGAACCGAGCATTTCTTCCTTTGCTAGCGGTTCAGTTATGCGCTGAAGTCGGTTCGTATCCAAAGCATAAGTCATCGGCACAATCAAGTCTACAATACCCTGACGGGCCCAAACTTCCCAATTTTGCTGAATTTTGTAAATCCGCTGACTTTCCGGGTGAGGAAACACCGCCACCGACAGAATTGTGCGGGGATAATTCGACCGCAAAAGCCGATGAACTTCAGCTACAAAACTATTAATTTGATTAGTTTTAA
>JBDTEI010000447.1:0-12824 GCA_039922675.1 Microcoleus sp. | reverse complement strand
TTTCCTTAGATGAAACCAGCCAAATGTTACCCGAAAGTTTATTTCCTTGGGAAGGTCAAATATTATATCCCAAATCAGAAGTTTTTGCTTATCCTTGGCCTGAGAGAAATGCCTTTACAGGCGATGGTTTCTTGGGTTGTCCCGATGGAATCCCCCAACAGTTAACGGTTGAGTTTTGGTTCCAAAAAAATGATGTTCTCAACCATCCCAATGCTGAACATTATTTTCAACCGAGAGCAGGTATTAAAAGGTTTGCTGAGGTTGATGAGGGAGACGATTCAAAAAAATCTTTTAAGCGCCTGCACCGCTGGCGTTATTCACCGACTGCTTGTTATGGCAATAACGAAGTTCACTTGCACCCTTATAAAGTTCGCAGGCTTTCAGTTGCAGAAACACTCGCGGTTCAGTCACTACCAAAAGAGTTTGCGCTACCGCCCCAGATGACGCTGACTAATATGTTTAAAACTGTGGGGAATGGAGTTCCTTATTTGGCTTCCCAGGCTATTGCTCAAACAATTTATCAGTTTTTATATCCGAAATAAATAGATAAATATTTTAGCTGTAGGGTGTGTGAGGGCGAGTAATCTTTGAATTCAAACTGTGAGATTTTCAACCCTCACGCACCGCCACAACTAGATTTTGGTCGTGAGGCGCGGTTTAAGATTGATTGTCGGTGACGCAAGTTGATCGCCGCGACTCATACACCCTACAAGTTTGTGAAAGTTGTTGTTTTAATGAACTAAGAAAAAGAAAAGTTCACAAATGGTTTATACTTGTTATATAATAGTTGGTTAAGGTTAAAAACCTAGATTTTTTATTTTCCTGCAATTCGCCATGACCGTTAAACCCCGCCGCTATCACATTACCACGTTCGGATGCCAGATGAATAAAGCCGATTCGGAACGGATGGCTGGCATTCTGGAAAATATGGGCTTTGAGTTCTCGGAAGACCCGAACGACGCTAGCTTGATTCTCTACAATACTTGCACGATTCGCGACAATGCGGAACAAAGAGTTTATTCTAATCTCGGAAGGCAAGCTCATCGCAAGCGCAAAGAACCTGGTTTAACTTTAGTTGTCGCTGGATGCGTGGCGCAGCAGGAAGGTGAAGCGCTATTGCGCAGAGTGCCGGAATTAGATTTAGTAATGGGCCCGCAACACGCTAACCGACTTGAAGATTTGCTGGAACAAGTTTTTCAGGGAAATCAAGTTGTGGCGACTGAAGCTGTGGAGATTATGGAGGATATTACTAAGCCTCGCCGTGATAGTAATATTACGGCTTGGGTGAATGTAATTTATGGCTGCAATGAACGCTGCACTTATTGTGTTGTGCCGAATGTTCGCGGGATTGAACAGTCGCGAATGCCGGAAGCTATTCGCGCTGAAATGGAGGAGTTGGGCCGTCAAGGTTACAAGGAAGTAACTTTGTTGGGGCAGAATATTGATGCTTACGGGCGCGATTTGCCGGGGACAAAACCGGACGGCAGCAATCAGCATACTTTGACGGATTTGCTTTATTTTTTGCAAGATGTGCCTGGTGTCGATCGCCTCAGATTTGCTACTAGCCACCCTCGCTATTTTAATGAAAGATTGATTCGGGCTTGTGCGGAGTTGCCGCAGGTTTGCGAGCATTTTCACATTCCTTTTCAGTCGGGGGATAATGATATTTTGAAGGCGATGTCTCGGGGTTACACTCAGGAGAAATATCGCCGAATTATTGATATGATTCGCAGTTATATGCCGGATGCTTCGATTACGGCTGATGCGATTGTGGGTTTTCCTGGGGAGACGGAAGCGCAGTTTGAGAAGACTGTGAAGTTGATCGAAGATGTTGGTTTTGATTTGGTAAACACTGCTGCTTATTCGCCTCGCCCAGGGACGCCTGCTGCTTTGTGGGAAAATCAGTTGAGCGAGGATGTAAAGGCCGATCGCCTGCAACGCATAAATCATGTCGTGAGTGCGACGGCTATGGAGCGTTCGCAGCGCTATTTGGGACGGACTGAAGAGGTTTTGGTGGAAGTCCAAAATCTTAAAGATTCAACTCAGGTGATGGGGCGCACTCGCGGCAATCGCCTCACATTTTTTAAGGGCGATATTGCAGAATTGGCAGGGCAAATTGTGCGTGTTAAAATTACTGATATTCGCGCCTTTAGTTTAACTGGAGAAATGCTTTCAGTTGACAGTTGACAGTTGACAGTTGGCAGTTGACAGCACTTGACACAAGAAGGAAGAGAATTGGAGTAATGAATAGTCTGATTTTCATTTCTCCCTACAAGGGTGGAGGCTTTAAACCAATTCTTTATGGTAAAGGTTTTGGCAGAACTTAGGCAAAACCTCTATTATGTTGTAGGGTGCGACTGACTGTGTACTTGACATCAAGATTAGTTTATAGTCAGAACTTTAGTCCTCAGATGGATGCGGACTAAAGTCCTCACTACGAACTTTTACAGATTGCGTGTAACTGACCGGAGGCGATCTGAGGTTGGTGGCTGGCGCTCAAATTTGACTAAATTTATCTTCAGAAAAGAGAGTTTAAATATATGACACAAAGTTCTGACTTCGACACACAACAGTCGATTCCCCAAACAACGGGGCCAATAGATGAGCAAGCTGAATTGCCGCAGCCAAACCAACGCGGAGAGTATTCCAGAACATCCCACTTATATTGGGAAGTGGTAGATACTGACCCCAACGGTCTCAACTGTCGCATGGGTTCGCATTCTATTGAGGAAATAGAAGACCCGGGGAGCAAGGTAGATTTAAATATTGGAAGTTGGCCTGTGGTTGGTACTTTGAAACCGGGGCAGAATTTTGAAATCTATCTCGGCCCCAGCGGATTGGGGGTTTTGTACGATTCGCAACATCAACCTTGGTTTTTTATAGAAAAAACTGAGGGTAATAGCGGGCCGAGCAATTGTTTTGTTCCGGCTCGCAGCAGTTTTGTGAAACCAATCCAGCCCCAGTAGCCATCCTCGGATGAGAGCGCAAGTTTTGTCAGTTTTTGAGCCTGTTTAATTATCCTGAATTCTCCCTTCCTGTCGAATACTTCCTGTTCTAGCTGCGCTAACTCCGTGTATATTTGTCAAAAAGTATCGGGAGTATGGAAAAATGACGAAGATGCGGATCGGGTTACTCTTCGGCGGGCGATCGGGCGAACATGAAGTGTCTATTAGTTCGGCGCGGGCGATCGCCCGCGCCGTCGCTGCTGACGAAAATGCCTCTAAATACGAAATTCTACCCTTTTACATCCAAAAAGACGGCCACTGGCTATCGGGAACCTTACCCCAGCAAGTCTTAGCGGCCGGCAAACCTCTGGAAATAGAGTCACAACCAGGAGAAGCTTGGCAGTTTCCTAATTTTAATGCTGTAGATGTTTGGTTCCCAGTTTTGCACGGGCCTAACGGCGAAGACGGTACGGTGCAAGGGTTGCTGAAATTACTGCAAGTTCCTTTTGTCGGTTCTGGGGTTTTAGGTTCGGCGATGGGAATGGATAAAATTGCCATGAAAATGGCTTTTGCTCACGCTGGTTTGCCGCAGGTAAAATACATCGCTGTCAATCGTTCCGAAATCTGGTCTAATCCTTGCATTTTCCCCAAACTGTGCGACAAAATTGAAGCGGAGTTGGGTTATCCTTGTTTTGTGAAACCTGCGAATTTGGGTTCGTCTGTGGGAATTTCTAAAGCTCGATCGCGCGCCGAATTAGAAGCTGCTCTCGACAGTGCCGCCAGCTACGACAGGCGGATCATTGTGGAAGCGGGTGTGGTTGCTAGAGAGTTGGAATGTGCGGTTTTGGGCAACGACAACCCGAAAGCTTCAACGGTGGGAGAAATTAGTTTTCAAAGCGATTTTTACGACTACGAAACTAAATATACTCAGGGACAATCCGAGTGTTCAATTCCGGCAAAGGTCAGCGGTGCGATCGTCTCGCAAATCCAAGAAATGGCAGTGCGAGCATTTTTAGCTATAGACGCAGCCGGTTTAGCGCGGGTTGACTTTTTCTATATTGAGTCTACTGGAGAAGTTTTGATTAACGAAATCAATACTTTCCCCGGCTTTACAGCTACAAGTATGTATCCCCAAATGTGGGCAGCGGACGGCATTTCTTTCCCGGAATTAGTAGACCGTTTAATTCAATTAGCTCTTGAACGGCACGGAGAAAAAGGTTGAATCGCTGGCCGCAAACCGCTGCCGTCTTAATAGCACAAAAAAAGTTATTCCGCAGGTAATATATCCATGCCAGCGGAAACGATATAACATGGTTGTGGCAGGCACTGCCTGCCAGCAGCCCTATTTCTGCTGCCGATCGAGCAACGCCAGAATTTTCAGCAGGCTGGTATAAATTAAATGCAACATAAAAAGTTTAAGGGAGAACGGCGAATAGCAGCGTCAATCTCACCTCTGGCCTATCAAAATTTAACTTGGTTAACTTAGATGAGACGTTTTACTCAACTGTCGCATTGGTGGACTTACGGACTGTTCTTTCCCCTAGCGGTACTCAACTGCTGGTTAGCCCTCCTAGTCTTTGAATATTTTCGCGCCCTGATTACAGTTTTGATTATAGCTACAGTGTTCTCTTTTTTGCTAGATTATCCAGTGCGCTTTCTGCGGAGATACGGTCTGAAGCGCGATCGGGCTGTATTATCGGTATTGTTTTTGACAATACTGGTATTGGTGGTTTTAGGTCTCACTTTGGCTCCGATTCTGCTGAACCAAATTACGGAACTAGCTACCAGACTCCCAAGTTGGATAGTTTCTGGTACAGAACAAATTGAAGCGTTTCACAAGTGGGCGGAAAATCGCCGTCTCCCCATTGATGTTAGCGGTTTGACTACTCAATTGAGCGATCGACTTTCATCTCAATTGCAGTCTCTCACCGGCGAAATACTCAAATTTGGCTTGGGTGCGGCAGACAGTCTGGTGAATTTTCTGCTGACAATAGTTCTGACATTCTACTTGCTCTTGCATGGCGATCGCGTGTGGGAAGGGTTGTTTAAGTGGTTTCCCTCCAAGCTGAGCCTGCAATTGCGCCTTTTGCTGGCGCGAAGCTTCCATAACTACTTCGTCGGACAAGCAACTTTGGCGGGTTTGATGGGACTGTCGATGACTGTTGCTTTTTTAATTTTACGAGTTCCCTTCGGATTGCTGTTCGGTTTGGGTGTGGGTGTAATGACAATGATTCCCTTCGGGGCACCTTTTAGTATTTGCGTTGTCAGTTTGCTGATCACATTAAACAACTTTTGGCTCGGCGTCACAGTTTTAGCTGTAGCTACAGTAATCGATCAAGTAATTGAAAGCGGGGTGGCGCCTCGGTTATTAGGCGGTTTTATCGGCCTCAATCCCGTGTGGATTTTAGTATCGCTGCTGGTGGGGGTGAAGGTGGCGGGAGTAGCGGGTTTGATAGTTGCTGTACCGATGGCTGGTTTTATTAAAAATACTGTTGATACTTTGGAAACTTCGAGGAATAAGTCGATGGAAATTGAGAGAGAAATTGAGTCGGTTAGTTCCATTGAACCGGTCGAGCAATAAAATTGCCAGCTCCGTTCAAATTTTAGATTTGAACGGAGCTTTTGTGGGTTATTTTGACTTAGGTGTAGTTAGTACCTTCATTTGAGATCTTACAGGTTTTGTACTTCCTGCTTTAACTCGATGCTTTACACGTTTTTTAGTTGTTTTATGTTTATGCGTTGATGCTTGAGCTACTGTCTTAGTAGCGGGCTGGGTGGAAACTGCGAGTGCTGCTGGCATTCCTGCCGTCCCGACAATACCGGATAACAGGGCACCGAGGGCGATGGCGGTTGCCAGAACAGACTTGCCAAACTTAAAATTCATGGTAGATGACTCTGGTTGAGGTTTGAGAACTGACGAGAATAAGAACAGGCGAGAATACATAGTACCAGATATTTTCACTCATCTAATGTTGATTAGATTTTTCCTTGGTGCGGGAATTTTGAGTGAGCCAAATTTCCTCCCAAAACACTTTCTCGCTACTGTTTGGGGCCGCTGCTGAGGCTACAAATCAGTTTGAATCAGGGGTTCTGGACTGCGGATGTCAACGCTGTGAATATTTCGGGGGAAATGCGGAATATCCGGGGAGGCTGCCGTAGTTTGTATTATCGCAGCCTGCGGCAATTTGCCTGTGCTGGCGATCGCCCTCAAAAGCTATAATCCACGATTTGCCACCGACTGTCCGGTTTCTACCCCACCCTGTAGGGTAAATCCCACCCCAGCCGCCAGCAGATATCGGAAATGCTTGAATTAAAATTAAAGAACCTTTAGTTCTAATTGAATTACTGTCGGTGCTAAAAATGCCAAACCATAATTATAACTCTCACCCATTGTCCCACCAAATTAATACTATGTCAACCAAAAATACCCCAAATCAAACTCAGCGTTCTCGCCGTTTTTCTTTGCCCAAAAAACTTGCTTTTTTATCCCTAGTCTTGCTCGGATCCACCGCAACTGTTGGCTGCAATGCCCTAACTTCCCAAGTTCCTGGAAGTTCTAACGCTATCAAGGCCGAACAACCTGCAAGTGCAGCGCCAGTCTCAGCTTTTCCTGCAAATATACTGCCCAATCAAGACGCTAATTTTGTTAGTAAAGTAGTGCAGGAAGTCGGCCCGGCAGTGGTGCGGATCGATTCGTCTCGCACGGTAAAAACTCAACAGCCGGATGTTTTGGACGAGCCGTTTTTACGCCGCTTCTTCGGGCCTGACTCTCCGATCAAGCAGGGAAATCGCGTAGAACGCGGTTCCGGTTCTGGTTTTATTTTTGGTTCCGACGGCCGCATTTTAACTAACGCTCACGTTGTTGACGGCGCGGATACGATGACGGTAAAACTGAAGGATGGCCGGGAATTTGTAGGCAAAGTTTTAGGCGTAGATACAGTTACTGATGTGGCTGTTGTTAAAATAGAAGCTACCAATTTGCCTGTGGTGAGTTTGGGCAAATCTGAAGAAATACAGCCGGGAGAATGGGCGATCGCGATCGGCAATCCCCTCGGTTTGGACAATACCGTGACTATGGGCATTATTAGCGCTACAGGTCGTTCCAGCGCCGATGTGGGCGTTCCCGACAAGCGTGTCAGCTTTATTCAAACCGATGCTGCTATCAATCCCGGCAATTCCGGGGGCCCGCTGCTGAACCAGCGCGGTCAAGTTATCGGCATGAATACGGCGATTATTCAAGGCGCTCAAGGATTGGGTTTTGCCATTCCGATCGATCGGGCGCAACAAATTGCCAACCAATTAGTCACAACAGGAAAAGCCGAACATCCTTATCTCGGCGTTCGGATGTTGAGCATTACTCCCGAAGTCAAGGCAGAATTCAATAAAAATCCCAACGCCAAATTGAGGCTGACTGAAGATAAAGGCGTGTTAGTTTTGGGAATTGCCAAAGATTCTCCGGCGGCACGAGCTGGAGTTCGCCTTGCCGACGTGATCAAGAAAATCAACGGTAAAGAAGTCAGCGATGCTGGTAGCGTCCAGCAAGTTGTCGAGAATAGCAAAGTAGGCACCGATTTGCAGCTTGAGTTGAGCCGCGAGGGAAAACCTGTTACTGTGGCTGTGAAAGCTGGTGCTTTTCCAGCGGCCGACAAGCAGCAGTAGAATTCTTGATATTGTGGGTTAAGTTAAGCCAGGGACTTGAGTCCCTGGCTTAATATTTAAGTCGGTTGTTGAAACCGACTTAAATATCTGGTAAAAAGGTGTTTTATTCCCGATGGCTGTAGACTTCTAGTGCAAGCATAATTTTATATTGGTCAGCTAGGGAAAATTTGATTTTGGTATTTTCCTAGGAACAAGATATAAACTTAAATATATTTAGACATTTTTAGATATTTATGACTAAAAAACCGTCCCGAACAGTGCAAGCGATGCTAATGCCTGAAGAATTTGAAATGCTGCAAGACTTGCGACAAAAAAAACCAGCGCGAAACCCGCCTCCGAAGCGGATGTCAGCGGGCGATCGCATTGCTGACAAAGTTGCTGCTACTGTTGGCTCTTGGAGATTTATAATTATTCAGAGTTGCCTTCTAGTAATGTGGATTATCATCAACGTTACTGCTTGGATAAAACACTGGGATCCTTACCCTTTTATCCTGTTGAATTTGATGCTGTCGTTTCAGGCTGCTTACACTGCACCCATCATTATGATGAGTCAAAATCGCCAGTCAATTGTTGACCGCCAAAGTGCAGAACACGACTATCAAGTCAATGTCAAGGCAGAGTTAGAAATTGAACTGCTGCACGATAGAATTGAACGCCTGCACGATCAGATTAACACTTTGCGGCAACAAGAAATCGTAGAAATTTCCCAAATGCTCAAACAGCAACAGCAATGCCTCCTGGGGATGGAAGAAATTTTGCTCAAACATCTGGATAACTCTTGAAGTACCAAAAATTGATTTATTTACTTCATTAAAAGGTAGAAAAAATGGCTCACATTAATTTACGCCGCCCCGAAAATATCACCGGTAATTTTTATGTAGACAGTAGCTGCATAAACTGCGATACTTGTCGGTGGATGGCGCCGGAAGTATTTACTCAAGCCGGAGAACAATCTGCGGTTTACCAACAGCCGACAGACGAAATCGCAGAAATGCGAAGTTTCGCGGCTCTTTTGTCTTGTCCCACAAGTTCGATCGGCACGGTTGAAAAACCGAAAAACATTAAAGAAGTTCAGAAACATTTGCCCGCATTAGTAGCAGAAAATGTCTACCACTGCGGCTATCACTCAGAGAAATCCTACGGCGCGGCGAGTTATTTAATTGTCCGCCCAGAAGGAAACATTTTAGTTGATTCTCCCCGTTTTGTGCCGCCGCTAGTTAAAAATATCGAAGCAATGGGCGGCATTCGCTATCTGTATTTGACTCACCGGGATGACGTAGCAGACCATCAAAAATACCGCGATCATTTTGGGTGCGATCGCATTCTTCATGCTGAGGAAATTAACGCGGATACTCGCAGTGTAGAAATTCAATTATCAGGCAGCGAACCGTATCAATTAGCCGATGATTTGTTGATTCTACCTGCTCCCGGTCACACGAAAGCTCACACAGTTTTGCTTTATAATAACAAGTTTTTGTTTAGCGGCGACCATCTGGCCTGGTCGGAAAGTTTGCAACAGCTAATTGCCTTTCCCCACGTCTGTTGGTATTCGTGGCCGGAACAAATCAAATCTATGCAAAACTTGGCTAATTACTCGTTTGAATGGGTGTTGCCGGGACACGGCCGCAGGTATCATGCCGATCTAGAAACGATGGGCGACCAAATGCGGAAATGTATTGCTTGGATGGAGGTTCATTCTGTTGACAGTTGACAGTTGACAGTTGATAGTTGACAAAAGAAGGAAGAAGATTGGAGTAATAAATACTCTGATTTTAATTTCTGCCGATCAGGGAGAGGTTTTAAACCAATTCTTTCTGGCAATTAAATCGATTTTGATGACAATATTTAGCGACAGTTTGATGGCTAACCAATAGGTGGCTAGAAACCCGGTTTCTTCGAGTTGTGCGTGTTCGAGAATTTTACGAAGAAACCGGGTTTCTGATATCAATTCTTCTTTCCTCTTGCAAGCTTTCCGAAAGAGATGTACCCGAACGGGCTAAATTTTCGCTTTGGGAATGGCTACCAAAGTGATAGAATTAGCGGGATAAGTTGCCCCAAATCCGGCGGCGCTGACACCTAAATCGCTCTGACGGACGATCGCCCGCAAATTCGCCTGGCTGTAAGTGTAAACTTGAGCTTTAGCCACCGGGTTAAATCCTTTCAAACTCAAGTTGCTGGTCAAGTTTTTGCTGGTTTTATTAATGATTACCAGCGTCAAAGTGCCGTCGCTGGTGCGTTGCGATCCGTAGATTGACAAAAGTCCCTGGTCTGTGCTGTGCGATCGCACCCAAGTATCGCCGTACTTACCGCCCTTACCGTCATAATTCATGTAGGTTCGGAAGGCATAAGCACCCGGTTCAGAAGACTTCGGGGGCCCCCACAGCGTCGCTAAATCCAGTTGTTCCCGCCCAAAAATCCCCAGGATATCGGCTTGAGTCAATGCGCCGTTAATCGACTCCAAACCGCCCCAATTGTATTCAGTAATCGCGACTTTTGTACCTGGATAATCCTGCTTTACCCAGTCTCTAAATCGGGGAATAATTGTTAGGGGCGGATTGTATTTACCAATCCAACTTTCATCGGTGTAGGTGCTATCCCACAGAGAACGAGTCGATCGCAACCGGGCTGCTTGCGTCTTAGCGTCGCCTACGGGACAATTCGCCAAACAGAGGTTATCGACGACAGGATAGTAGTGTTCGTCGAAATAGTCGAGAATCCGAACACCTTTTTGCTGTTCGTAAGCGCGCATTTGCTGCAAGTACCACCGCGCAAACCAGACACCGCCGTGTTTTTCGCGATCGCCCTTTACTCCCGAATCCAGATAAACAGGCCAGCCGAAATCCGAGGGGCCGAGTACCTTAGCGGTGGGATCTGTGGCTTTTACCATTGACGCATATTGGTAAGTGCGATCGCGCAATTCGTCATAACTTGTCTGTTCTGGATGAACATCGCGGTGAGTGTTTCCCCAGCCGCTTGGTTCGTTGTCCATTTGATAGATTTGGACGCCGCCCGATTCAGCAGTACCGTGGGTTTTAACTAAATGTTCAACCCAAGGTTTTTGGAAAGCTGCATCACTAACAATACTAACATCAAGGCGGTTATTATCTGTTATTAAAGTGCCGTCAGGACGTTTGCCATTCCCGCACTTATCGCCTTCTGGAAAAATGTAGGGATTTGTTTTTTCTTGCGGGCCGTATTTTGATACTCGAAAGCCGCAGTTCCAGATGCTCAATTTATTTATATAGCCAATCATCGGGATAGTAACGATGCTTTTGCTACCGTTATTTCGGTTGATTTTGACAATTTTGTCGATAGAATCGCCGGGAATGGGGTTTTTATTGTCCCCGCCGCCCACGAAGAAGAAATCGTCGCCGCTGTTGGAAGAATCGACTAACCAGTTGTAGCGGCTGGTGTGATTGGCGCCCCAGCGTTCTACTGGAATTCGCAACTCTTTTGCAAGGGCGGGATCTAGGGCATAATCGTTCATACCGTAGATGTCGGGACTGATCGAATGTCGATCGGCTGTCACGTCTACGGATAAGGATAGACTATTTTGGGCGATCGCGCTTCTGAGGTAAGCTGCGGTGGCGATCGTTGCCAAAGCAGCCAAAACGCCTAATAATAGTAGGATAATCCAACCTGGTTTGTTGGAGGGCGATCGCCACCAAAATATTTTATTCATTGGTTATTTTAATAGGAATTAAGTAATTGATAGATCCACCGCAGATGTAGGGCAGACAAACACAGATAGACGCATATAAGATAATTTTAATATCATTCGGGAATGAGTGCAAAAGGGATCGTATTGAAATATAGCTTGCCAAGTTAACACTCAAATTTATTATATATCTTGCAAAAATCACAAATTATCTTGAAATTAATCTGCGTTAATCTGTGTTTATCTGCCTTTAATCTGCGGTTGATCTTTTAGTAGAGTGCATCAGAAGTTAGCCAGCCATAAAATCATCCCAAAATAACGCCTTCTGACGCACCCTACTAAGTTATTTAACCTTCAGTGTAAGCCTCCATTGGCAAACAAGAACAGACAAAATTGCGATCGCCAAACGCATTATCTATCCGGCCCACCGCAGGCCAAAACTTAAATTCGCGAGTCCAAGCAGTCGGATAAGCAGCTTGCGCGCGAGTATAAGGACGATTCCACTCATCAACCATCAGAGATTCTGCGGTGTGCGGCGCATTTTTCAAGACGTTATTTTGCGCGTCAACATTACCTTGTTCAATCTCCGCAATTTCACCTCGAATCGCAATCATCGCATCGCAAAAACGGTCTAATTCCTGCTTCGATTCACTTTCCGTCGGTTCCACCATTACCGTACCAGCAACTGGCCACGAAACCGTCGGCGCGTGATAGCCGTAATCCATCAACCGTTTAGCGATATCATCAACTTCGATCGCAGCAGATTTTTTGAGCGATCGCAAATCTAGAATACACTCATGCGCTACTAAACCAGATTTCCCTTTGTACAAAACCGGATAATAGGATTCTAACCGATGCGCCATGTAATTAGCATTAAGAATTGCAACTTTCGTCGCCTCAGTTAAACCCACTCCTCCCATCATCCGAATGTACATCCAAGAAATCGTCAAAATGCTTGCACTTCCCCAAGGCGCGGCCGAAATAGCACCTATAGCATTGCAATCTTTCTCGTCGTTAGCATCTCCCGAAACATCAGGTAAGAAAGGCACTAAATGAGGCATGACTCCAATCGGCCCCATTCCCGGCCCGCCGCCGCCGTGAGGAATACAGAAAGTTTTGTGCAAATTCAAGTGACAAACATCAGCGCCGAAATCACCGGGGCGGCACAAACCAACTTGAGCATTCATATTGGCGCCGTCCATATAAACTTGTCCGCCGCAGTTGTGGACAATCTCGCAAATTTCTTTAATTTCTGACTCAAACACGCCGTGGGTAGATGGATATGTTACCATCAAAGCAGCGAGTTCATTTTTATGTTTTTCGGCTTTCTTCTGCAAGTCAGCCACATCAATATTACCCTGAAAATCGCACTCGACAGCAACTACTTTCATCCCCGCCATCACGGCGCTAGCTGGATTTGTGCCGTGGGCTGACTGGGGAATCAAACAGATATTGCGGTGAGATTCGCCTCGGTGTTCGTGGTATTGGTGAATTACTAATAATCCCGCGTATTCGCCTTGGGAACCAGCATTTGGCTGCAAGGAAATTCCGGCAAAACCGGT
>JBDTEI010000446.1:0-4390 GCA_039922675.1 Microcoleus sp. | reverse complement strand
TCCACAGATCAAAAGTATCGACCACTGCTTCTAAGGACGATCGAGCTTTTGCCACCCGTTGAAACTCCTGATTATCCCTAGCCACATCCGGGTCAGCCATGCGGCGAGTCAACTCATGAAAAGTTTGTTCTACCGACTTCAATTTATCCAGCAAATAAGATTCAGCCATGTCAAATGTCCTCCGTCAATCGATTTTAGATTTTAGATTTTAGATTTTAGATTTTAGAATTGAAGAGAAGTTGGGATAGAATCGCGATCGAACTTAACCGCCAGCCGTAGCAACTCTTCAATTTAAGCTCTCCAATCCAAGGGCGGATAGATTTTAGATTTCAGATTTTAGATTTGAATAGCAGTTGAGATAGAATCGCGATTCTATCTCAACTGCTTGCATAGCAATCTCAAATCTCAAATCCAAAATCCGAGAGCAGTCAGTTACCAGTAGAGAAAAAACTACTCCCAACCGACTGCGGACAATTGACAATCCGGCTACTTCTTCTTTTTGGCTTTAGCAGCATCTGATTTGGTTTCTTCCATTTTTAGAGGCCCAGAGGAAGCATCTGCCTGCGGCATTTCTACATCTGTCATGCCATATTTCCGCATAAAGCGTTCCACACGACCTTCAGTATCAATAATCTTCTGAGTGCCAGTATAAAAAGGATGATTCCCCGACCAAACATCAACTTGAAGCTTTGGTCTCGTCGAACCAACCGTCATCACGTGTTCCCCGTTGCAAAAAACCTGAGATTCGGGATACCACTCAGGGTGAATGCCATCTTTCGCCATTTTTTTTACTCTCTAATTTTTGACTTTACAACCATTTTAGCTGTCATCGGACTTACGTACCAACAACAGCAGGAATTTTCCGCAATCGTTGGCTGCGAAAGCGCAAATCAGGAATCAGAAATAGACCTTGAAAAAAAGAAGGATGGAATCTGGATAATTTTTCCTTCTTCCTTTTTCCTTCTTCCTTCTTCCTTTTTCCTTCTTCCTTCTTCTTCCTTCTTTGCTCGATTACCGCTTCGAGTATTGAGGAGCCTTGCGAGCTTTCCGCAAACCGTACTTTTTGCGTTCTTTTGCCCGCGGGTCGCGAGTCAAATAGCCCTCAGTCTTCAGAGGCTTGCGATTGTCCGGGTCTAATTGACAAAGTGCTCTAGCGACACCCAAGCGAATCGAGTCAGCTTGACCGGTCAAACCGCCACCTTCGACTTTTACCAAAATGTCATATTCATTTTCCAGACCCAAAGTTTCCAGAGGAGCCTTAGCTAGCGCCAAATAAGTAGGGTTGAATTGCAGGTACAAATCTCCCTCTTTACCGTTGACAGTCAGTATGCCGGTGCCGGGAACCAAACGTACCCGCGCTACGGAACACTTGCGGCGACCGGTACCCCAGTACACAGCGCGGCCGGATGTATCTGTTGCTTGCATTACTCATTTCCTCCAGGAATCGTGTGAACAATTAACTCTTCTGGTTGTTGAGCTTGGTGCGGGTGGTTTGGCCCAGCGTACACCTTCAGCTTAGTAAACAGTTGTCTGCCCAGAGAAGTGTGAGGTAGCATTCCTCGGATAGCTTCTTCGACAATTCTTTCGGGCAAACGTGCTTGCAATTTGGCAAAAGTTTCTGTTTTCATACCGCCCGGTCTACCAGAGTGGCGGCGGTAGATTTTTTGGGTGCGTTTTTTGCCAGTAACAGCGATTTTGTCAGCATTGATGACAATTACGAAATCGCCGGTATCCATTGAAGGAGTGTAAGTGGGTTTGTGTTTGCCCCGGAGGTACATGGCTACTTCTGTTGCCAGACGGCCCAGGCGCTGGTCGGCGGCATCGACCACGTACCACTTGTGCTCTAGGGAGTCTTTAGTAGGGACGTAAGTTTTGTTCATCGGTAATTGTTAGTTGTTAGTTGTTAGTTGTTAGTCATTAGTCATTAGTCATTAGTTGTTAACTTTGATTTGTCAATCATGCGTTTTTTATTAGTAGTTACCTACTCAATAATCACTGATGACTAAGAACTGATGACTAAGAACTGATGACTAATTTTGGCTGAGTGTCGTACCAGACATCTGGGGGAAAGGGAAATTCTGAATAGCCCACCCGCAGCAGGCATAAACCTTGAGCGGGAGCGGCATACTTTACCATTTCTCGGCGTTCGTTGACCCAAATATCTGTGAAATTCTCGATCGCCCTTTCCCCCCGACCCACCTGCACCAGCAACCCCACCAGCAGGCGCATCATCCCGTACAGAAACCCGCTCGCCTGAACCTCAATATAAATCAAAGGTCCAGAACGGTGACACTCTGCCGCTTGTACGTCCACCCAAGAATGGGGGCGGGCAGACCCCGCGCGGTGGAAAGCCGCCAAGTGATGCCGCCCGATTAGCGGTGTCAAAGCGGCCTGAATCAAAGATTCGTCCACAGGCGCGTGGTAGCAGTGCCAAGCATAAGGACGCACAAACAAATTAGGCATCGGGTCTGTATAAAGGGTGTAGCGATAGCGCCGCCAACTGGCTGAGAACCGAGCGTGCCAGGTAGGTTCCACCTTTGCCGAAGCTCGAATTAAAATATCTTTTGCCAGTCGAGAGTTGAGAACGCTTGCCCAGCGGTGAGCCGGAATTGGGCCGTCAGCATCAAAATGGGCTACTTGAGCAGCCGCGTGAACTCCCGCATCAGTTCTCCCGGCCGCGTACAGCGTTACCGGGCGTTGGAGTACATTCGATATTGCTGTTTCAATTTCTTCTTGTACTGTACGCTGGTTCGGCTGTCGCTGCCAACCGTGAAAGTTAGTGCCGAGGTATTGGATTACCAGAGCAACGCGCTGTATCGATTGGGGATTTTCGATTGGGGATTTTGGATTGTTAGTCATAAATCAAAAATCTCCAACCCAAAATTGAATTAAACCAGTTCAACGATCGCCATTTCGGAATTATCTCCTTGGCGGGGGACAGTTCGCACTACGCGGGTGTAGCCCCCGTTGCGCGAGCCGTACCGTTCTTGGGCAGCCTCAAACAAGGCGTGTACTAACTGTTTGTCATAGATATAGCCCATAGCTTGCCGGCGAGCGGCCAAGGAGCCTTCTTTGGCCAAGGTAATCATTCTGTCCGCTTCTGGGCGCAGCGCTTTGGCGCGGGCGAGAGTGGTAGTGATTTTACCGTGGCGGATTAATTCGGTGGTCAGCGAGCGCAGCATGGCGCGGCGCTGGTCAGCCGGTTTATTGAGTTGGGGGACGCGACAGCGGTGACGCATGGCAGTTAGTAATTGGTAATTGGTAATTGGGCGACCGGATAGATAGTCTGCGAACTCGGGGGGTGAATTCTTGGTTCTGAAGAACTCACGCACTGAAAATGCAGATTTTTTTAACCCGTTACCCGTTGATTAACTTTTAGCTGATTTTTCCTGGGGCAAGGTTATGCCCAAGCGTTTTTGTAAAGCTTCAATCACTTCTTCTGCGGACTTCTGCCCGAAGTTCTTAATCTCGAGCAAGTCTTCTTGGGTATAATCCAATAAGTCTGCAACTGAGTTGATCTGAGCCCGCTTGAGACAGTTGTAAGCCCGGACTGACAACTGCAATTCTTCGATCGGGATTTGGCTCGTGGGATCGGCCTCACCTGGATACTCGGGTTTGAGAGAATCTTGGGTGATGTCTTTGAGAGGTGCAAATAAATCTACCAGGATGTGGGCAGATTGACTCAGAGCTTCTTGAGGAGTCACGCTGCCATCAGTCCAGATTTCCATAATCAGCCGATCTTTCTCGACTGTGCCGCCTACCCGAGCATCTTCAACGCTGTAGTTGACTCTGCGAATCGGCATAAAGATGGCGTCAATTTGGAGAAAATCCAAAGCCGACCCATCATCGCGACTGCGGTCTACTGCTCGATATCCGATGCCTTTTTCGATTCTGAATTCCATTTCCAGAACTGAACCAGGTGAGAGAGTCGCAATGTACTGCGATTTATCGATTAATTCCACCTCAGAGGGCAAATCAAATCGATCGGCAGTAACTGTGACTGGCCCCTCAATCCGCAACCTGCCGATTTGCGGCTGCTGGGAATGAGTTTTGAGAACCACCTCTTTCATGTTCAGGAGAATTTCCAGAACATCCTCCCGTACCCCTTCGATCGTGGCAAACTCGTGATTGACACCCGCGATACGCACCGAAGTTACAGCCGTTCCTTCTAAATTTGACATCAGGACTCGCCGAAGCGCATTCCCGACCGTTGTTCCCTGACCGCGATCGAGGGGTTCTAGGACAAATTTTCCGTACTGACTGCGGTCTTTGTCAGTGTTAGACTCTATACATTCAATTTGAAACTGCGCCACGGAGTGACCTCCCTTTTCCACTTTGGATTTTTGATTTTGGATTTTAGATTGCAGAGCATACCCCTGAACGGATTTCG
>JBDTEI010000445.1:0-2983 GCA_039922675.1 Microcoleus sp. | reverse complement strand
TGCGCCGTTACAGCCACAGGTGCGACAGGTTGCGTTCAATATGTCGATCGCTTCGGCAATTTAATTACTAATATCCCGAATAATTGCATTGTATCTAACAATTGGTCAGTGATAATTAGCAATAGTTATGATACAATTCGGATACCCAGCGGTAAAACTTACAGCGACAGCAAGCCAGGGGATTTAATTGCCATAATTGGTTCTGACGGTTGGCTAGAAATTGCCGTTAACGGCGGTAGCGCTCAATCCATTTTGCAGCTACAATTTGGAGATATGGTAGAAATAATATTTGGTCTGCTTGTCTAATTTTTTGATGGATGAATCGACCGCAGATGAAAGGCAGATAAACACAAATAAACGCAGATAATTTTAAGATTGTTTGGGAATGAGTGCCTTGTTGTCTATGACGTGTAATCTGCGTTCATCTCATTCTAGATTTTTCGGCAAAATTAACAATAGTTTGGCGGTATTCACTGCTGTCAAAAAAAGCATCTCCATTATTGTGCTTAGCCTTCGCAACGAGCAAAATTTGCTTAGGTTCATCAGAAGCAGCATACAATTTTTTACTCATCGTAGCGGGAATCAAAGTGTCAGCGCTTCCGTGGGCGAACAAAACCGGAATTTTGAGCAATTTAACTTTATTCAAAGAATCAAACCTTTGTGTCAATAGCAGTCGCACCGGAAACAGGCGCATCAAACTTTGGCGTTCTATCATATCCAGCATTGAAGTGAACGAACTTTGAACGATTAAGCCCGCAGCTTCAGAATGTGCTACTGCTAATTCTACAGCAACAGCACCGCCCAGTGAATGACCGTACAAAAAGATTTCGCTGGGCGACAATTGCCGCTGTTTGACTAAATAATTATAAGCTGTTTCCGCATCTTCATACACCCGATTTTCGCTGGGAAAACTGCCTTGACTGCGCCCGTAACCCCGGTAATCTATCAGGAAGACGGAAAAACCCAATTGCCGCAAGCGGTAAGATTGATTGATATTCGCACCGATGTTAAAGCCCTTGCCGTGCAGGTACAAGAGGGTTCCTAGTGGCTGTGGATTTGCCGCTGGCAGCCACCAACCGTGAATTTGCTCTATTTTGTCTGTTTTGGGCGATCGGCTGTTGACTGGCAACCAGACCTCTTCGTAGGGGATGTTGAAAGCATCGGGTGTTTTGGCGATCGCAGATGTGGGACTAAAGATGAGACGAGTTTGCAGGATAAACAATAGTATGCAGCAGGTGATGTAGGCGATCGCCAAAAACTTCACTAAAGACGATAGCCATCTCAAAAAACGCGGTTTTCTAATTTTTAACTGACTCATTATTTTGCCGCCTACTTCGTAACTCCAAGTATCAGAAACCCGGTTAACTCCCAACAAACCGGGTTTCTGATCTTTATCCAGATACCACGAAATTAACCAACTTTCCAGGAACCACAATCACCTTTTTAATCTCCTTACCTTCAAGGTGGCGCTTAGCCAAATCCGACTCGCGGGCGTAATTTTCCAAAGCAGCTTTATCCGCACCAGAAGGCACTTGAATTGTGCCGCGCGTCTTGCCCATAACTTGAATTACCAGGGTAATTTCATCAGTAATTAAAGCAGATGGATCGGCAACAGGCCAAGTTTGCAAGTGTACAGATTCGCTGTTACCAATCAAATGCCACAATTCATCAGCAATGTGCGGCGAAAAAGGCGCTAACAGCAAAATCAAAGTGTTAATTCCCTCTGCATAAACAGGCGAATTTTTACATTTAGCATCAGCCAGCGCATTATTCAATTTCATCATTTCCGAAACAGCAGTATTGAACTGATAGTCGCCCTCCAAATCTTCTCGCACTTCCTTAATTGCAGTATGAATCGCCCGTCGCAAATCCTTCTCAGCTTTGCTCAACACATCTTTCTCCCCTTGGTCGGGGTGAGCTTGGCTCAACACATCTTTCTCCCCTCCTTGGCAAGGGGGGGCTGGGGGGGGTGAAGCAAACTCTGTTACCACGCGCCAAACGCGATTTAAAAACCTAAATTGCCCTTCAACATCCGCGTCATCCCACTCTAAATCCTTCTCAGGCGGCGCTTTGAATAAAATAAACATTCGCGCTGTATCAACCCCATATTTCCCCATAACTTCCAAGGGGTCAACACCGTTGTATTTTGATTTAGACATCTTCTCATAGAAGACTTCCAAAGCTTCCCCAGTTTGCGGATCTTTGGCATTCTCTGGGTCTACATCTGCTGCGGCAACGTATTTGCCAGTCACAGGATTTTTGTAGGCTTTTGCTTGTACCATGCCTTGAGTTAACAAGCGTTTAAATGGTTCGTCGCAAGCGATTAAACCCCGATCGCGCAAAACCTTCGTAAAGAACCGCGAATACAGTAAATGTAGGATTGCGTGCTCGATTCCGCCGACATATTGGTCTACCGGCATCCAATCATTCGTCTTCACAGAATCAAAGACTTGCTCTTGATTTTGAGCATCGGGATAGCGCAAAAAATACCACGATGAATCCATAAAAGTATCCATCGTATCTGTTTCGCGCTGCGCCAGAGTGCCGCAACTCGGACAAGGAACGTTTACCCATTCTGGCATTTTTGCCAATGGCGAACCTTTACCAGTAAATTGTACATTTTCCGGCAACAATACGGGTAAATCCGATTGTGGAACGGGGACAGTTCCGCATTTGGGACAGTGAATAACTGGAATCGGAGCGCCCCAATAACGCTGTCGAGAAATCAGCCAATCTCTCAAGCGATATTGCACTCGTGCCTTGCCACAACCTGAACTTTCGGCAGCTTGAATAATTGCGGCTTTTCCTTTAATTGAATCCATCCCGTTGAAGCTTTCGGAATTAATCATAATTCCCGGTTCTGTGTAAGCTTCCGTCAACGGATTTTCATCATCATCCACAATTACTACTTTAATAGGTAGTTCATATTGATTGGCAAATTTGAAATCTCGCGTGTCGTGGGCTGGTACTCCCATAACTGCGC
>JBDTEI010000444.1:0-5565 GCA_039922675.1 Microcoleus sp. | reverse complement strand
GACAAATATTGCCCTCAAATCAGCGATTGTTAGTAGCAGTATCCGGCGGACAAGATTCTCTGTGTACGCTCAAATTACTGCTAGATTTGCAGCCAAAATGGGGGTGGAATCTAGCAATTGCTCACTGCGATCACCGCTGGCGTTCTGATTCCCAATCTAATGCCAATCATGTAGAAAATTTAGCTAAAAATTTCGGAATATCCTACTATTTGCAAACGGCTTCAGACATCCCAAAAACTGAAGCAGCGGCCAGACAGTGGCGATATCAAGCTTTAACCGAAATTGCGATCGCCCACAACTCCCCCTACATTGTCACAGGCCACACAGCCAGCGATCGCGCCGAAACACTCCTCTACAATCTCATTCGCGGCAGTGGCGCCGATGGACTTTCTGCCCTCACTTGGACGCGCCCCCTTGCCGATTTCCGATTGCCGATTTCCGATTTTAGATTGGAAAATCTGGATGAAAATCCAAAATCTCAAATCCAAAATCTCACATCTCACATCTATTTAGTTCGTCCGTTGCTGGAAATAACCCGATCGCAAACAGGTCAATTTTGTCAAGACCAAAAACTACCAATTTGGGAAGATTCCACAAATCAAGATTTGCAATATGCCCGCAACCGGATTCGATCGCAATTATTGCCTTATTTAGAAACTCATTTCAACCCAAGAGCATCGACAGCCCTCGCCCAAACAGCCGAACTCCTGCGCGCCGATGTCGAATATCTCGAACTTGCAGCGAGCAACTTACTACAGCGAGCCATGTCTCCAATTGCAGACAGCCCGCAGGTAAAAATTCAACTCCCCGTCAAGTTAAATCGCCCAATTTTGCGAGAAGCACCCCTGGCATTGCAGCGGCGGGCCATGCGGCAGCTACTGCAACAAATATTACCCTCAGCACCCAGCTTTGACAGCGTAGAAAAACTCACCAGCTTAATTGCAGCGCCCAACCGATCGCAAACCGATCCATTTTCTGGAGGAGCAATGGCCCGAGTTGAAAACCCTTGGATAATTTTAGATCTTAAATTTTAAGCCGTCATCAAACCCGAAAGAGCTTGTCGCAGATCGGAAACTACCCGATCTTGCTCTTCTCCTGTCTGCTGCACGCGATCAAGTTCACCCCCCACCGCTTCCAGCTTGAGGCGCAGCCCGCTCAAATTGTCCTGCACCGGTTGCAACATTTCTTGATAAACATTCACCCGGCCCCAGAGTTCCGCCACAGCAACTTTCTGGTTGAACAAATTCTGCTCTAACTGCTTGAGTTCGTAGCGTTTCGCCTCAATTTCCCCCTGAAGGCGGTTGACATTTCCCTCACTTGGAGATATTGCCTCCAGCACCTGCTGAATTTCGTTTTCCAGCCTTTGCAATTCTTGGCTTTGCTGCTGCCGTTGAGTATTCAACTGTGCGACGATCGGCCCCAAATCAATATCTCCGCCCTCTGGTTTTTGAGCATTAGCAGTACCCAAGCGGCGCCACAGCACCGCCTGATGCTGCTTCAAAACATCCTCCCGTTCCTGCAAGCGGAGGCGCTGTCCCACCAGAGTTTCGTTCAACATCTGATAACTTTCGAGTTCATCAGCCATTTCATTTTCCAAAGCCATGCGATCGTACTCACTAGCAGCTTGAATTTTGGCTTGCAGTTCCTCGATTGTCTCCCGCTGGAGAGTCAACTCCTCCTCTTGATCGTTAACAAACCGGAACACCTTTTCCAAATCCTGTTGCAAGTGTTGCACCAGCCCTTGCAACTCCTCAATCGGCATCTTCTCCAGAGCAGACACATCTACTTGCTGCTCTGAGCCTCCAGCACCCGAAGTAGATACCAACCCAGACAGTTGCTGGTACAAATCCTCAACAGCCCGCACCTGCAAAGACACCGACTGAGCCTGCTCCTGCTTAGCGCCTAGGGTACATTGCTGCCCTTTAATATCCGCCCGAGCTTGCGCCAAAGCATCTTGGGATTGATACCATTCCTCCCAGCGCCTTTGGAGGCTCTGAATTTGTCTATCAACGTCTTCTTGCTGCTGCGTGGCGTTTGCCCGTTTTTGCTCCAACTGCTGCCAGTGCAAGTCCAGAATTGCCTGCTGAGCCCCCACAACACCAAAAGACTGATTCAGTTGTTCCCGAACCCCTTTAGCCGCAGAAATTGCTCCTCCCAGCTTGTTCATCAACTCCTGAATCCGGATCGCCTGTTCCTCGTCAACAACGGCCCCCTGCGGAAGCTGAGACTGGTGCTGGGCCACCTGCTGCTGCTCGCCCCGCAACTGTTCCCAAGCCGTCTCAATTTCCACGCGGCTACGTTCGACATCTTCTCGCAGTCGGTTAGCTTCATCCCGAGTATTTTCAATTTCCGAGCGCTGAGCCTCCAGCCGCTCCAACTCGTCTTCCATTTGAGCCAACTGCTCTTCGCGGGCTTGCATTTCCATTTCCCGGCGATTGAGTTCCTGACTCGAAAACGTCAGAGAAGCCTTCCACTGTTCAATTTCCTCTTCCTTATCCTTAAACTTGTCCTGCAAGCGCGAGAAATTTTGCAGAATGCTCACCAACTGGCGGGCCGCCTCCTGAATCCGCTGCACTTGCTTGCTAGCGCTCAACTCCACCAGCACCAGGGTGCCGTCGTTAAACTTATTGGCTTCCTCAACAGGGATTGCGTCATCGCCTGGTACGGCGCTCCAATTATGTTCGCCCCGCTGACAAGCTAGCAGTTTCAGTTCAGCCTTACCGCCACCGAGACCAAAGCCGCTTCTCTGTTTTTGTACTTCTGCTAGATACAGCACACTAATAGTCCTCTCTTTGGTGTCGTTTGCCCGATCGGGGGATAGCATCCTTTCCCAACTGTCTTCAGCACTTACGCACAGCACTGCCTCCCTAGCAGTGCGTCCAGAAAGCACTGCCACCGCCCGATTTCTGGACGAATGGGAGAGCAGTATCAATGCCGCTTAATTAAAGACTAGCAAAACTGCGGGGACTGCCATAGCCCAAAGCCGAAAAAGATCAGTCAGTCAAAAACTTTCATTGATTGTATCAGGCTTTCGTTGCGGGTCGATCGCGATCTTGCCCCCATGTTACCCAAAGCCGGCGCGATCGGCAGTCCGACTAGGGATTTGAACCGCGCTGCCTTAGAATAGGGAAATGACGCGAGCCTGTGACTGAGCAGCAGGCGAGCAAAAAAGTCGATCGACAGTCAGAAAAATCCTGACTGTTGCTAACAAATGTTTGTGTTTTCACTGCACGTGATTTTAGGGTTTAAGACAGAACTCAACCGAAAAGACCAAAAGCGCACGTTCATTCAGTTGACAGTTGACCGCTCGACGGCGACCTCTACCTGGAAGGAAGAGGATTGGAGTAATGAATAGTCTGATTTTAATTTCCCCCGATCAGGGTTCCGGCTTTAAACCAATTCTTTCGGGTAAACGTCCAAATTCTTGCGCTCGAAGACTTGAACCAGTTGTCCATGCCAGCGTTGCACGCTCGAAAAGCCCGAACCCTTGTGTGATGTGGATTCTACGAGTTGAGGCGACAGTTGTAATACAAGGTGAAACTCTACACTGGGAGAATGCCGCGAGTTTCGCGGTTTCAGCTTGTGGACTGGTAGCGCGACCGACTTACAAACAGAAAATCGCCCTTTCGTCAATTCCCAATTGTGCGATCATCGGCATAAGCGCGTAAATTATTGACAAAAAATTTAAGTCAATATGGACGCCAGCACACAGTCTTTCCGAGCTCAGACGCCAACGGTTTTAAAGAGGACACTTTAGCTGCATGCAGGGAAATTTGAGTGAAATTGACATCCGCAGCATCCTGCAATTGATTGAGTTAGGTCAGCGCACCGGAGAACTGTTCGTAGAGGCCTACAGCTTCACCGGCAACACGGGTAATCTACCTACCCAGCGCTCCCTTGCAGGACAATCCTGGTATGTCTTCTGCTTCAACGGCCAGATTATTTACGCTACCGAGAGTGCGGGCAGTTTGCTTCGCTTGCGCGACTACCTGCGCCGCTACAAAGCAGACACCGCCCTCGACAAAATCCAACTTCCATATATGGCATCTACCAATGCCCCAGAATACGGCTACCTGTGGGCCCTGCTAGAAAACCACATCCTCACCCCAGCTCAAGGGCGCAACATCATCCAGAGCATGATCCACGAAACCCTGTTTGACTTGCTCAGCCTCCATCAGGGTTCCTTCACTTTTGAAATGGGGTCAGCATTGGCTCCTCAACTTACCAGCTTAGAAATTAGCTCGCTGCTAGCGAAGATTGTCAAACAGGTGCAGCAGTGGAAGCAGTTTCACCCTCACATTCAGTCGCCCAACCAATGCCCGGTGATTTCAGACCCCGCCGAGTTGCGAGTCGCGCTACCTGCCAATACCTTTAATACTCTCAGACGCTGGGCCGACGGCCACACTTCGATCCGCCAAATGGCGCGCTACCTGAACCGAGACGTGCTGACTGTCGCTAAGGCGATTTACCCCTTCGTGCAGCAGGGATTGGTGCAAGTATTTTACGAGCCTTCTGTTGCCCCGGCAAACAATAAAAAAGAATGGTCGTCTCCAGAAACCAAGGTCAAGAGAGTTGTCTGTATTGACGACGACAATGTGATTCGCAAAACAGTCGAGTCAATTTTAAACGAACACGGTTACGAAGCTACTGGCATCAGCAGCCCCCTCCAAGCCCTGAGTTTGGTTTTTCAACTCAAACCAGATTTAATTCTATGCGACATCGCCATGCCCGAACTAGACGGCTACGAAATTTGCGCGATGCTGCGGAGTTCTAGCGCTTTCCGGCAGACGCCCATTGTCATGCTGACAGGGATCGACGGCTTTATCGATCGCGTTCAAGCCCGCATGGCGGGGGCGACTGACTACTTCACCAAACCTTTTGGCGAAAGCGAGTTATTAATGCTGGTAGAAAAATATGTTGGCCCGGGCTATTTTCCGGCTAATCTCTCGAAAAAATTATTAAGCCGATCGCTAGAAGACGAATTAGAAGCCAAATAAATTCCGCACCGGTGGCCGGATTGGAGCTTTTTTGTACCGGAGGATGCCAGCGCAGTCGCGACATTCAGAGAGAAAAAGCTTAGGGCTGCGGGCGATCGCCCCATAAACTAGAATGTATAAATCTGCACGCTGACATCAGGGCGTGGGTAAAACTAAATTCAATGTCTCGGCGCCTGTCGGGCAGAAGTCGCTCAAAGTGCAAATATAATATACTTGTCCTCCACTTTGTGCCGATCGCCAAAACCGATGGGCAGAGCAATGACTCCTTGAAACTCAAATCTCAAACAGACTAGACAGACAAGACATCTTCTGTTAAATTTCCCAGGTAAAGCAAACGCTGGCTTTATGGCTAAACCGACATCGGCTCAGGACTCAAATTCAAAATAAAAGTGCGATTCGTTTAACCTAAAATAAGCTGAAAAGCTTATGGGATGGTTAGCATAACTGCTCAGGCGGTTAATGACAACTGACTACACAAGTAGGTGCAAAACCTATCCCGCAGATGCAGCGGTGAAAGCATAACCCCTAGTTCGTTGGGTAGCAACCAACAGGCTAAAGCGGGGTTAAA
>JBDTEI010000443.1:0-4265 GCA_039922675.1 Microcoleus sp. | reverse complement strand
TCCTCGATCGACTGCAATTGCCGATCGGCAGGCCAAACCCTAAGGCCTACCATCTTTAATAGCGCCGCCCGCCTCCAACGACCGGCTCCGCGCACCCATAAAAAATTTCAAATGTATAATTTAATAGGAATTTACATATTTTTAATTTTTAATTTCTATTTTTTAGTTTACCAATAAATAGTTTCCCAAGTGTCAAAATTATGAATGAAAATCCACTGGAAAGTGAGGCACTGTTTCAGAACAGTATCACTGAGCTAGAGCAGTCGGAATCAGCCCTAGAACTGGCTTGGAACGAACTCGAAAAACAAACAGCAGAAACCATTGCTCAGATAGCCAAAGCCGGCGCAACAAACGCACAGGAAATCGGCGAGCAATTTGCCTCGACCAAGCAACTGCGCCAGCAACTTCAAACTCAAATAAAACAAGCCAACTCGCGGCGGGAATTTCACTTAGAAAACTCGCCCTTGGCAGTTATAGAGTGGGATAGGGAAGGTCGGGTAGTGCGGTGGTCGCCAATGGCCGAACAAATATTTGGCTGGAGTGCAGCAGAAGTAATCGACAAATACTGGCACGAATTGTCAATAGTTTATCCAGAAGACTTCGATCTAGTGTGTGAACTCACAAATCAACTGTTACAGAACAAAGTACCCCGCAACGTTTGCTGCAACCGCAACTATACCAAAGATCGCTCGGTGATTTACTGCGAATGGTACAATTCTGCACTCATCGATGAATCGGGAACATTAGTTTCTAGTTTCTCTTTTGCTAAAGACATAACCGAACACCACCGCACTCAAGAAGAACTTCACCGACGCGAACAGGAATTTAGCGCGCTGGCCGAAAATTCTACCGATATCATAGCGCGGTTCGACCGACAACTGCGCCACCTTTACGTCAACAAAGAAATCGAACGAGCCACCGGAAAACCCCCCTCAGAATTTATCGGTAAAAGTAATAAAGAATTAGGAACTTCCCCCGATATTTGCCACCTGTGGGACGAAGCCTGTGTCAAAGTTTTTCGCGTCGGCAAACAAGAAACCATCGAATTTAATTTCCCCACTTCCGACGGAATAACATACTATCAATGTCGAATTATTCCAGAATTTGCTAAGGATAATTCAGTAGAAACAGTTTTAACGATCGCCCGCGACATCACAGAAATCAAACAAGTCGAAGCTCAGTTGCGCCAAAGCGAAGCTCGATTTAGGCGCGTAGTTGATTCTAACATGATCGGGATTATTTTTTGGAACATTAACGGCGAGATCACCGATGCAAATCAAGCTTTTTTAAACCTAGTAGGCTACACGCGAGACGATTTGTTGTCCCAAATAATTGGCTGGCAAACAATGACACCGCCAGAGTACCGCAGCCTCGATCAAAAAAAACTTGCAGAAGTGGCAGCTAACAACATAAATACTCCTTTTGAAAAAGAATTTATCCGAGCCGACGGTAGCCGCGTTCCGGTGCTGCTAGGCTCTGCATTGTTAGAAGGTTCGCAGGAATTTGGGGTAAGTTTTGTAATTGACGTGACCGATCGCAAACAAGCCGAATTTGAACTACAAAAACAGCAAGAACTTTTAGAAAGTATCATTAAAACTATCCCCAATTTTCTGTATATATACGACACAGAAGCACAGCAAAATATCTATACAAATGCAGCAGTCACAGCGATGCTGGGCTACACTCCCCAAGAATTGCAAGACAGGGGTGCAGAAGCTATCTCTAGTTTAATTCACTCCGATGATATGCCCAAGTTAATGGCAGGTATGCAGCGGCTGGAAAACAGCACTAACCCCCAGGAAATAGATGACATCGACTACAGAATAAAACACAAAAATGGAGAATGGCGCTGGGTTCACGATCGATCCACCATCTTCAAAAGAACTCCCGATGGAAAAATGAAGGAAGTAATCGGTTCCGTACTCGACATTACGGATCGCAAACAAGCCGAAGAATCCTTAAAACAGCAAAACGAATTGCTGCAAACAATCTTCGAGAACGTGCCAGTCATGCTGGCATTCTTAGATGCCCAGGGTAAATTAAGCTGGGTAAACCGCCACTGGGAACAAGTGCTCGGCTGGAGTTTTGCAGAAACCAAAAACCGCGATATGTTGGCAGAATTTTATCCTGAGCCGGAATACCGCAAACACGTTTTGGAGTTCATTCAAGCAGCAACTCAGAAGTGGGGCGACTTCAAGGCTAAAGTTAGAGACGGGCGAATTCTAGACACTACTTGGGCAAATGTTCGCCTCTCCGACGGCAGGTCGATCGGCATCGGTCAAGATATCAGCGACCGCAAGCGAGCCGAAGCAGAACTCAAGCAGCTCAACGAAACTTTAGAAGCTCAAGTAGCCCTGCGTACCGCCGAATTAGAGACTTTTTTTGATGCTTTACCCGATCGCATTTTTGTAGTGGAACGCGAAAATATGCGCCAGGCTTTTGTCAACAAACCTGTGGTCAAAATTGCCGGATTTAACAGCAGAAAAGAGATGCAGGGGAAAACTGTTTTTGAATGTTTTTCCACCGAACTCGCCGCACAATTTCTTAGGGAAAATCTGCACGTCTTTGAAACTGGCGAAACTCTGCACTTCCAGGAAAAATTCGTGATGTCCGATGGCACTTCCTACTTTGATACTTTTAAAATTCCCCTCAGAAATATCGACGGCGAGGTTTATGCTTTAATTGGTACTTCTCGCGATATTACTGAGTTGGTAAAGACGAAACAAGCTTTGTCGGAACGCACGGAGCAATTAGAGGCTGCCAATCAAGAATTAGAATCTTTTTCCTACTCTGTTTCCCACGACCTCCGTGCTCCCTTGCGCCACATTTCAGGTTTTGTTAATGCTTTGAAACAGCGGTTAGAATCAACTGAGGTCTTGAACGATCCTAAAATTGGTCACTACATCGAAGTAATTGATGACAGCAGCCAAAAAATGAGCTTGTTGATTGACGGTTTGCTCGATCTTTCCCGCGTGGGCCGCACCGAGTTAAGGCAAATTCCGATCGACCTCGCCCGTTTGGTGCAAACTGCGATTAAATTGACTAGACCCCGGACTGTCGCAGAGTCTGCCCCAACTCCCGACAGCGTTGAATTTGCCGTCGGAGATTTGCCGGCGGTGATGGGAGATCCCACCTTGCTGCAACAGGTGTTCAGCAACTTGATTAGCAACGCCGTCAAGTTCAGCCGCGGACGCAATCCGGCTACAATAGTTATTGATTGCTTACCTGATGGAACAATTTTTGTCAAGGATAACGGGGTGGGTTTTCCGATGGAATATGCCGATCGACTGTTTGGAGCCTTTGTGAGGCTGCACTCCCAGAGAGAATTTGAAGGTACGGGCATCGGTTTGGCGATCGTCCAGCGGATTATTCATCGCCACGGCGGCACGATTTGGGCAGAAAGCGTACCTAGTCAAGGAGCCACCTTTTACTTTAAACTAGGGCAAACAATCTCAAACAGTAATCTAGATTCTTCATTCAGTTGACAGTTGACAGTTGACAGCTTGAGGGCTACCTCTACCTGGAAGTCCGAGGATTGGAGTAATGAATAGTCTGATTTTAATTTCTTCCTAGAAGATAGAGGCTTTCAACCAATTCTTTCTGGCAAGTTACCAGTATAGTAGTTTTCAATTCAGAATTGAAAACTACTATAGACTTAAATAAGTTATGGTCGGTTCGGCTATGCCTCGGTTGTACGTGCTAAAGAAATTTCGTAATAGTATAATTAAATTTGCTGAAAATCACTAATAATTTCGACATCAAATTAAAAGTCAATCTAAGAAATGACATCTAGCAACAGCCATGATAACCAGTTAAAAACTCCTAAATACCTTATGTTAGATAGAACACAGACCCAATACTTACTAAAAACAGTAGCAGAATCAACATTGAAATTGTTGATTGTCGAAGACATGGCAGAAGATATGGAATTAATAGTGCTCGCCTTAGAAGCGGGGGGAGTAAATTTCAAATACGATAGTGTCGAAACAGCAACAGAGTGCAGACAACGGCTCCAAAATAGTAAGTACGACGCTGTGTTGTCAGATTACCGCCTCCCGGGCTTCAACGGTTTAGAAGTGTTGAAATTAATGCAGGAATTAGGGCAAGACATACCATTTATTTTAGTAACGGGAAGTTTGGGAGAAGAAGCGGCAGTTGAGTGCATTAAAGCCGGAATGAATGATTTTGTATTAAAAGGGCGGCTGTTTAGGTTGCCAACAGTATTAGAACGATCGCTCCAAGAATACAAAATGCGCCGCCAGCAG
>JBDTEI010000442.1:0-5747 GCA_039922675.1 Microcoleus sp. | reverse complement strand
CGCAGCAGCACTCCAAGCTTCAGAATCTCAATTGAGAAAACAAGCAACTCAATTGCAAGAAGCCTACGAACAACTCCAACACGCTCAAATCCAATTAGTTCAATCTGAAAAAATGTCGAGTCTCGGTCAAATGATGGCCGGGATTGCCCACGAAATCAACAATCCTGCAACTTTTATTCACGGCAATATTTCTCACACCCAGAACTATTTTAACGATTTAATAGAAGTCTTGAATCTCTACCAGGAATCCTACCCGTCCCCAGCTCCTCAGATTGTTGAAAAAGTTAGGGAGTTAGAGTTGAATTTTCTCAAGGAAGACTTGCCAAAAATGTTACATTCCATGAGAGTAGGGATAGAAAGAATTAGTAAAATTGTGTTGTCCCTCAGGAATTTTTCGCGACTTGACGAATCAGAAATGAAGTTGGTAGATATTCATGAAGGAATTGACAGTACGCTGTTAATTTTGCAGCACAAACTGCATTTAGATAGTGATAAAAGTCGAATTGAAATTATTAAAGACTACGGAAAAATCTCGAAAACCGACTGTTGTGCGGGGCAGTTAAACCAGGTATTTCTTAATATTATCGGTAATGCGATCGAGGCTCTAGAAAACCAACCGCAACCCCGGACGATCGTGATTCGCACTGAAATGAAAAAAGCTGGGTTGAACAATATTACAAGCAAGCTCGGTGAGTGCGATCGCATCGTCATTTGTATCGCCGACAGCGGCCCGGGAATGACCGAAGACGTGCGCAAACGACTGTTTGACCCCTTCTTCACCACCAAACAGGTTGGATCTGGAACAGGCTTGGGATTGTCCATCAGCCATCAGATTGTGGTAGAAAAACATAAGGGAAGTCTGCGGTGCATCTCAGCGCCCGGACAAGGAGCGGAATTCTGGATTGAAATTCCGGTGTAAAGATCAGACGGCGGTTGAAACCAGGTTTACACAAACCAAGAGTCCACTCGCCTGCTGACACAAGAAAATAATGTCATTTTAACTGCCGGGTCTTCAACCCGCGGGCGAGTAGGTGAAAGTTTGTATAAAGGGGGTTTCAACCGCCCGGTCTTCTTGTAATTGCCCATTGCCGTCGGTGCTTGAGTTATCAGGGTTTTGAATGAACGGCACTCAGATGTCGAAATTAATCTTACTTGCGCGGTGTGTTCATCTGCTGCCCTTATTCGCTAGGCAATTATGCTGAAAAAACTACCTTTATCCTGGTCTCGCTACATTCCAGTCGGGTTGACACTCGTTTTGGGTGTCGGATTTTCGGCCCTGGCATTTGCCTTGGTTTGGGACTGGGAAGACCGGCGCCACGACTACGAAATGCACCGCCGCATCGACGATATTTCGATCGGCATCGAACGCCAACTCAACTCCGACTTAGACGCAGTTCTCGCCCTCAGCGACTATATGAAAGCGTTTAGCGCCGTCGAACGTTCCTCTTTTGCCCGGTTTGTCGCGCGTCCCCTATCCGTCCACTCCAGCCTGCAACTACTGGCTTGGGCCCCCCGCGTCCCCAATTCCCAGCGCGCCAACTACGAAGCCCAAGCCAGAACCGAAACCGACTCCAGCTTCGAGATTACAGAGCGCGGCCCACGAGGAGAACTGCGCAAGGCCAGCCAGCGTTCCGAATATTTCCCGGCTTTCTACGTCGAACCAACGGCCGGAAACGAGACAGCATTGGGATTTGACCTCAACTCCTACCCAGAAATTCGGGTCGCAATACATCGCGCGCGCGATACAGGAGAAATGATTGTCACCAGCTACGCCGGACTAACTCAGGGCAATTCTAGGGAACTGGGTCTTTTGGCAATAGTTCCGATTTACGAAAACAGCACTAAACCGACTACCCTGGAATCCCGCCGCCAACTGCTGCAAGGATTGGTTCTGGGCGTATTTCAAGGCAAAGATATTTTCCAAACATCTTTAAAAGGACGCAATACCGACTACCTCACCATTTATCTCGCCAGCGAGGCTTCAGACAAACAAGAAGCACCGCAGTTTTTACCGCCAACGAGCGACCCCGTTCTCAAAAATCTGGCTGCTGAGGGCAAAATTCCGCAATTTGCGGTGCTGTTCCAATCCTCCACCCAACAAGTGTTGACCGCATCGGCCAGTGCGAAACTAACTCTCAGGTCAAACTGCCCGATTCTTGACAATCCAGGCCCGCAGTATACAGCTTGCCAAAGGCTGCTGAAAATTAGCGGCCACCAGTGGTCTATGTACGTGTCCGCAACGCCGGAAATTCGCAGGATTCGCAAGCACTGGCGTTCTTGGGGAACTCTGACTATGGGGATGTTGTGGACTCTGATCCCAGTGACATATATGCTGACAGCGTTGAGCCGCACCGCCCAAATCGAAAAGCTAGCCCGAGAAAGAATTCTGCAAGCCGAACAGTTGCAGGCTGCTTACCTGCAATTGGAACGGGAACAAGGGAAATCTGAGCAACTGCTGCTGAATGTTTTGCCGGCGGCGATCGCCCTGCGTTTGAAGGACAATGAACAGAATATCGCCGAAAGTTTTGGGGAAGTAACTGTGATGTTTGCCGACATTGTGGGGTTTACAGAGCTTTCGTCGAGAATTTCTGCGACTGCGGTAGTGAAAGTGCTCAACGATATTTTTTCGGCTTTCGACCACTTAGCCGATCGCCACGGTTTAGAGAAAATTAAGACTATTGGTGATGCGTACATGGTGGTAGGTGGTTTGCCTACGCCGCGAGAAGATCATGCCGAGGCGATCGCGAATATGGCGATCGATATGCTGCACGAAATCCGGCTTCTCAGCTTAGATCATTCGGAACCTTTTAGCATTCGGATCGGAATTAGCACCGGCCCTGTAGTTGCCGGCGTCATCGGCTTAAAAAAGTTTATTTATGATTTGTGGGGCGACACAGTAAATATTGCTTCGCGCATGGAATCCCACGGGATTACCGGCTGCATTCAAGTCACCGCCGAAACCTACGAGATATTAAAAGATAAATACACATTTCAGAAGCGTGGCGCGATTCTAGTTAAGGGAAAGGGATACATGGTTACTTATTTGTTGACAGGCCGCAAATGATTTCTGGACGCGCAGATGGTCAGAAACCGGGTTTTTTCCGAAAATACTTCGTTACTGCCCGCAGCCTCGATAAAAACCCGGTTTCTTTGGCTTGACACGTAAATCCTAGATCCGTTATTTTTGAGCTCGAATTACTAAATCAATTAACTGTTCTCGTCCCCAGAGTTGTACCCCATTCGCTTGAGCCAATTTTTGAGCATTTGCCGTAAACTCGCTGTTCGTAATTGCGATCGCATCCTGCGCCCCGTAATACTTAACAGCACTCACCACTTCTTGCACGGCGGAATTTCCCACTTTTCCTTGATAGCGTTTTGCCTGAATAACGGTTTTCTTGCGGGCTTTAGAGAGAATCAAGTCCGCACCAAAATCCCCCATTTTGGGTGTCATTTCGACCGCATAACCGAGATTGCGGAAACAGCAGGCTAAAAATTCCTCAAATTCTTCTCCCGTCATGCGATCGACCTGATCAATTAAATACCCAATCTCTGGGACTTCTAACCGCGTATAACCTGCTAAAATCTGCTTAAATTTTTTCAGCAGAATTGCACTCAATTTAGCGGAAGGAGAAGATCGAGAGGAAGTTTGTGATTCAGCATCGATTAATTCAGCAATTGTGGGCAGGTCTAATAGACCTCTTGCAAAAATCCGAAAATACCCGGAAACCATCTGCGTCAATCGGTGTTGCATCTGCCCGATATCTGCGGTTGCTCTATGACTCGAAGATTTCTGCAACAAGAGGTCTATTAAAGCATAATCAAAGACATCAATTCATCGGTCATTTCAAAATTAGCAGTCACACTTTGCACGTCATCCAAATCTTCCAGCGCGTCCATCAATTTGAGAAGATAACGAGCTTTTTCAGGAGTGTCAATTTCCACCGTATTGCTCGGAATCCAGCGATTTTCAGACTGTAAAACTGCAAAACCTGTTTGTTTCAAAACATCAGCCAATTTTTCCAAATTAGGCACACTTGTAAAAACTTCTGCGCCTTCAGTATCCTCATCAATTGAGATCAAATCGTAGGATTCCGCAGCCGCTTCTAGGGACGCTTCAAACAACTGTTCCTCATCAATTGGGCCGCGTACCGTACAAACGCCTTTGTGATCAAACATCCAGCCCACACAACCATTTTCGCCCAGATTACCGCCATTTTTATTAAAAGCTTCTCGCAAGTCAGCCGCCGTGCGATTGCGGTTGTCTGTCAGCGCTTCAATCAGTATTGCAACTCCGCCAACGCCGTAACCTTCGTAGCGAATAGCTTCTAATTCGGAACTCCCCCCAGCTAAACCGGCACCTTTGGCGATCGCCCTTTCGATGTTTTCACTAGGAATATCAGCCGCCTTGGCTTTTTCAATAGCTGTCCGCAGTTGAAAATTGCCAGCGGGATCGGGAACTCCGCTGCGGGCGGCGACAATAATTTCGCGAGATATTCTGGCAAAAATCTTGCCTTTAACAGCATCAACTCTAGCTTTTTGGCGTTTAATATTCGCCCATTTACTGTGTCCAGCCATAGCTATTTAAGATTTTGAATTTAAAATGTGCGATCGACATTAAATGATAGCACTCTAATTTTCACAGATCCGATTAACGGAGGGTGTGTACTGCGCACCTAATCCGTACAAATAGCATAGAATGCGATTTTTTGCACGAATCTCAACTTTAATTAAAGCGGATCGCGGTTTCAGAGTCGGTGAGGTGAGAAGTATCGCCATTAAGTGCGATCGACCATTCGCCCCGATCCCGCACCACTTTTACCAAACAGCACAGAGAAGCGTTAATTTCCGTTTCAACACAGCCAGCCAGCCCGATCGCAGTTCCCAAAACCGACGCACCGTGACCTACTAATAACATATCTTCAGGAAATTTAGCGGCGAGGCGTTTAGCAGTTTCCCCGGCCCTGTTGAGACAAACTTCAGCGGTTTCGGGATAACTAGCAATACCGCCTTTGTAAGCAGCATCAATCCTCGGAAAACGCCTGCACAAATCTTCTACAGACTCAGTTTCCGGCATTTCCGTCATCCATTCAGGATTCAGCCATTCGCACAGTCCCCACTCTAGTTTAATTGACAAATCCAGAGCTTCTGCCGCGTGATTTGCAGTTTGGACAGTTCGCAAAAAAGGCGAAGCAAAAATGTGAGAAATTCCTTCACCTTTGAGGCGATTGGCGAGTTGTTTGGCTTGAATGTGACCGTCTTCGGAAAGGTAGGGGTCATAGCGGTGTTCTGCGGTGAGAAACCAGTCGGGGTTTACGAAGTCGATGCGGTTTCCGTGTCGTGCGATCCAGACTGTTTGTGGCATTAGTTGTTGTTAATTTTGCTTCAGACTATTTCTATTAAAGTCTTTAATTCATTTTACCGCAACTATGGGTTACGAGCGTCGCAAGTATTTGACATTGCGCTAGAATTGAATCAGTCACTATCTATTATCAAATGGCTGAATCTATAAAGCAACTCCACGCCCAAATTCAGGTCATGCCCAGCGATACCGTTAAGGCGATCGTGCTTTCATGGCTGAATCTGTCCAACGCTAATCTCAGCGACTTGGAACGCCTAATCGCAGAAATTGCGGAGGGAAGCGAGGGATATCAGTGGGGAGAAATTGACACAGCAAACCAGTTTCAACCCCTCAGCGAAGAACAAACGATCGCCCTGAGTGTCTTGGCATTGCAAGATTACCAGACAAA
>JBDTEI010000441.1:0-8630 GCA_039922675.1 Microcoleus sp. | reverse complement strand
TTGCGGCTGAGAATATTTTGGCTTTTACTGTTGCACCGGGATTTGTCAGTACAGAAATGGCAGATAAGTTTATTCGGGAGTTTGGCGAAGCAGAGATTGTGCGCGATATCCCGATCGGCAAAATCGCTCCTCCTCAAGATGTCGCCAATGTAATCGCCTTTCTAGCCTCGGGTTTGGCAACCCACGCTACCGGGACAACGATCGACATTAACGGAGCCTCTTACGTGCATTGATGCGAGTCGCGATGTACTGCACAAAACATCTAATTGTAGGTTGCACATTTCGCACCTTGCGGCTACCTCCAAAGACTCACAAACGCACATTTTCGCACCAACCAATTTATCACTTTAGCCAGACGCGAAAACAGCAAAAAATGAATTAACTTTATAGAAAATGCTACCTAAATGGAAACTGATTATGACAGCAGATAACACAGCCAAAACCAAACGAGTTGCCATTCTCATCGAAAATGGAGTTGAAGATTCCGAATTCCTAGTTCCTTACAACGCCTTAAAACAAGCAGGATTTGATGTAGTTGTCCTCGGTTCGCGGACAAATGAAAAATATGCGGGTAAGAATGGTAAAGTTTCCCAGCAAGCTGACGGAACTACCACTGAATCATTAGCAGAAGAATTCGATGCAGTGATCATTCCCGGCGGTATGGCTCCCGATACCATGCGGACAAATCCAAATACAGTGCAGTTTGTCAAAGAAGCTTTTGAGAAAGGAAAAATAGTCGCTGCTGTTTGTCACGGCCCACAACTATTGATTGAAGCCGACTTGCTAAAAGGCAAAAATGCGACTGGTTTCTTGGCAATTAAAACCGACATGATCAATGCCGGAGCTAACTACATCAACGAACCTTTAGTAGTTGACGGTAACTTGATTACTTCCCGCCAACCGGGAGATTTAGCAATATTTGCCACTGCAATCTTAGCCCGCCTCGGTTACGGTGGCAAAGCAGTTGGTTTACCAGAAGAAACCGACGCCAGTGCAGAATGGTGGAAACTAGCTAACGGTTGGGGCGGCTCCACACAAAGCGACATTGTTAAAGGTTTGAATACCGCCCTCGCAGGCGAGCGCTATGCTTGCGAAGCATTTCAGAATTATGCGGAAAAAACCGGAGATGCCGATTTGCGATCGCTCCTGACGGAAATGATCCAAAATAAACAGAAACACATCCTCGCTCTCGAAAACCGCCTCAACGAATTCGGCGAAAAACCCTCAATTCCCGCCCAAATTGCTGACAAATACGCTAAATTCAAAGCCTCGGTGCAAGGAACAGATGAAACTTTCTTGCTGCGCAGTACCCTCGGCGATTTGCAGACAGGTGTTGTCGATATCAACCACTTGCGGGCGCAGTTCACCGATCCGGTATCAACTGACATTTTTACACAGATAGAAGCGGATTTGTCCAAGTGCGAGCAAGTCGTTGCAAAACTCTTCCGCGCCCGTGCGGTTTCCCAAGAAATTAAGGCTCCAAAACCTTCAACTAGCCCCGCTGTAAAAATGTAATCTCCATGCGGATTAACAAGTTTGTAGTTGTGCCTAGGGGTTAAAACCCCCACCCAGAGCGCAACTACAAATTTGTTGTGCAATAATCAAATCTACGCCTTTGCGGTAAAATAAAACGTAAGCATAAAAAGCTGACACTGAAGTAACTGCAAGGTGGAGATTTTTATTAAATGGCTTCTATTTTTGTTTCAGCCGGACACGGCGGGTTTGAAGGCAGCGTGCGCGATTCCGGGGCGATCGCATTTGGCACAACCGAAGCACAGGAAATGATTCTAACTCGCGATTTAGTGGTAGCTGAATTGCAGCGGCGAGGCTTAGCAACTTTATGGGTACCCGATATTCTGAGTTTAGCAGAAACTATCGCTTGGATCAACAACCGCTGCCAGCCGGGAGATGTAGCAGTAGAAATGCACGCCGACTCTTTTTCAAATCCTCAAATTCGCGGTGCTAGCGCGTTTTATATTGGCAGCAACCCCAAGCGAAAAGCAGATGCGGATTTACTCTTAAACGGCTATTTGCGCAGATGCCCAGAAGTACCTAACCGCGGCGCAAAAGCAGATACTGAAGCAGGTGTCGGTAGCCTCGGATTTTGCCGCCGCGTCACCATTCCTTCGGTGTTAATAGAACTCGGTTTTATTACCAGTCGCGACGACTTAAACGTAATTCAAAATCGCCGTCGTGATGTCGCCCTCGGACTCGCTGACGGACTTGAAGCTTGGTTAAAAAATACCGATTTGAAACCCTTGCCAACCCCAACACCAGCGCCAACACCCACACCAGCGCCAACGCCAACACCAGCGCCCACACCCGCACCAGCGCCCACACCCGCACCGACACCTCCACCAAAACCTGTAGTTTATTCCTTAATTAATATCCAAATCAACGGGGCGCCCCACGAAGACAAAGGTATTTTGGTAAACGGAAATGCTTTTGTTCCTTCCGAAGTTCTAGACCTTCTCAATGTCAAACCCGAGGCAGAAGATCGCCGAATCACGTATAATGGAGTCGTATTCGCGCGGGCGATCGATTTGCGCGATCGCGAAATTTCCGTAACTTGGGATCAGGCCACAACATCAGTATCCCTGCGATCGCGCCGCGATATCCTCTCAGGCGTAGGAAAAATCATGGGCCGCGGTTTAACCACAGCCCAACAACTAACAGTATTTCTGACCAAAAATAACAGCAAAGCCCTGGGAGTATTTCCCAACTTACCTCAAATGTACGTGCAAGAAGCAGCCGCAGAAGGCGTCAACCACGACCTAGCTTTTTGCCAAATGTGTTTAGAAACAAACTATCTCAACTTTGGCGGTGCAGTCAAACCAGAACAATTTAACTTTGCCGACATGGGAATCATCAGCCCCACAAATTCCGGCATCTCATTTCCCGACGCCCGCACAGGAATTCGAGCACAAATTCAGCATCTAAAAGCTTACGCCAGCACAGAACCAATCAACCAACCTTTAGTTCAAGAAAACGTGCGTTTTCGCTTTGTCAAGCGAGGGATCGCCCCCACCGCCAACGAACTTGCAGGCCGCTGGAACTCAGACCCTTTATACGGACAAAAAATCATCAATATCATCCGGCTTTTGTATGAAAATGCCAGTTTGTTATAAGCCGATTGGGATTTAAATCAAAAGCTATTGTAGGGTGTATCAGGGTTGAATCTGGCGACCACAGACTCAGAACAATTCCCCTGACGCACCTAGGATTAGTTAGATTTTCTGCATTTAAATTTAACCGTTTGGGCTGGTTATTATGCCCCTTACGATATTTTTGGATCAGCATTATAAGCAATAGCTTAGTAACGATAAAATACAAGCTTTTTTACTTCTTTGTCCTTCGTCCTTCGTCCTTCTTCCTTCTTCCTTCTTCTTATCACTATGGTTTCCAGCACAAATAGCTTCTCAGACATTCAAAATCATTGGGCCAAAATATTCATTGACGGCTTAGTAGAACGGGCTGTAATCAGCGGTTTTCCCGATCGCACTTTTCGCCCCAACAGCAACCTCACCCGCGCCCAATTCGCCGCCATCATCAGCAAAGCCTTTCCCGGAGCCGACAAACGGCCCTACATTTCTTTTATCGACGTTCCCGCCACGCATTGGGCCGCCACAGCCATTCAAGCAGCATATAAAAGAGGATTTATCTCCGGCTATCCCGACAGCCTGTTTAAGCCCGAAAGCATGATTACCAGAGCCGAGGCATTAGTTGCCCTAGTCAGCGGCATATTTGGGGCGAACGCTGCACCAACAACCAACCTAATCCTATCCAACATCTACCAAGATAGTACAGAAATTCCCAACTATGCCAAAAAGGCGATCGTCATCGCCACCCAATCCGAAATAGTCGTCAACGCCCCCAATTTAAACCTATTAAATCCCGCCGGAAACGCCACCAGAGCCGATGTCGCCGCCTGGGTTTATCAAGCATTAGTATACCTCAAAAGAGCCCCAGCAATATATTGTCAATATATTATAGTTCTCAGTAAAGTTCCCAGACCGCAAGTTTACGTCAATCACCAGCGAGAATTTCGTGGAGTTTGGATAACATCCGTGTGGAATATTGACTGGCCATTCAGCAACCAACTCTCAACAGAACAGCAAAAAGCCGAACTCCTAAAAATCCTGGACAGGCTGCAAGAAATGAATTTCAATGCGATTATCCTGCAAGTTCGAGCAGCAGGCGACGCCCTTTACTCCTCAGAATTAGAACCTTGGAGTGCTTGGCTGACAGGAACTCAAGGAAAGCCACCGCAACCTTACTATGACCCTTTAACATTTGCCGTTACAGAAAGCCACAAACGCAACATCGAAGTTCACGCTTGGTTCAATCCCTACCGCGCCAAAGTTTCTTATACCCAAACCCCTCCCAACGTCAGCCCGCACCTCTCTGTTACTAATCCCGAATGCGTTTATCCGTGGGGCGACGACTGGTGGATGGACCCGGGAATTGATTTAGTTGTAGACAAGACTTACAACGTAATTTTAGACGTAGTAAAGCGCTACGATATTGACGGCGTTCACTTCGACGATTATTTCTATCCTTATCCGATTGACGGTCAAGAATTCCCAGACAGCAAAATTTACAATAGTTATATTTCCAGAGGCGGTCAAATGAGTTTAGGAGACTGGCGCCGCGAAAATGTCAACAAATTAGTTAGAAGACTCGGACAAGGAATTAGAGCAACCAAACCCAACGTCAAATTCGGCATCAGTCCCTTCGGCATTTATCGCCCCGGACAGCCACCACAAAGTCGCGGTTTAGACGCCTACGAAACACTCTATGCTGATGCCAAAAAATGGCTAGAATCAGGTTGGGTAGATTATCTAAATCCCCAACTTTACTGGCGCATCGACCAAACAGCTCAAAGCTATCCAGTTTTGCTGGAATGGTGGCTAGAAAACAACCCTCAAAACCGACACATTTACGTGGGAAACAACTTAGGAAAGCTCGACGGCAATAAGTGGACGGTAGAAGAAATTAATAACCAAATTGAAATTACGCGCAACTCTAAAGACAGCTTAGCTTTAGGCAATGTTTTCTTCAGCATGAAAGCATTTAGCAACAATCGGCTGCAAATCTACGATAATTTCAAATCGACAACATACACACAACCCGCACTCGTTCCCGCCATGCCCTGGCAAAAGGGAACTCCGCCAGCCCCTCCCGTATCCGTGGTAGTACAAAAAGTCGGCAGTAGCAATGTTTTGCAGTGGAAAAATTCCGCCGATAAAAACATTCGTTCTTGGACACTTTATCAAAAAAATGGTGATAGCTGGAAGCTCATCAAAATCATCAATGCAGACACAGTACAAGTAGCGGTAGAAACGGGAATTTACGCTTTGTGTGCGGTGAGTATCATGGCTGTAGAAAGTGTGGGAGTTTTCATAGAAATAGCATCATAAAATATAAAGGTAAGGTAAACAATAAGATGCAAAATCTGAGACTTCCCGAACAAAGACGAAAAATTTACATTAAAATTGCCCTACGCAGATGCCGTCTTGGTAGTGGCAGTACCTTAGTTTTCTCAGCAAAAGAACTTGCAACACTCCCGTGACTAACATTAAGGCTATTATCAAACAAACTCAGTTTGTTGTTGTAGGAGGAATTGCTACCAGGCTTTATATGCCAGAACGCATGACTCATAAACTTGACATTTGAGTATTGACTGATGATGCTGAAAATATATATCAAGAATTAGTTGCTGCTGGCAGCATAAAAGTTGGAGAACTTAGCATAGGTGGTAGTAGTTGGTAACTACCAGATGGTAGTATTTTGGATGTCCTTGAATCACAACAACCTTGGGTTATAGAGGCGATCGAAAATCCGAACATCGCCCCCGACGATTTGCCAATTATCGGATTACCTTATTTGATATTAATGAAATTACAAGCCAGTCGGGGCATAGATATTGGCGACTTGACACGGATGTTAGGAGGGGCTGATGAAACTGCCTTAGAATTAGTAAGAAAGACAGTAAAAACTTACCTTTATGATGCGGTAGAAGACTTGGAAAGTTTAATTGTACTAGGAAAATTAGAAAGGGGAGAATTACGTTAATTGTTGAGACTTGCATTGCACTTATTCCCCAATAATCTTAAAACTATCTGCGTTTATCTGCGCTTATCTGCTTTTCATCTGCGGTTGACATATCAATCAAAGATTTCTGCAATAAGTCTAAACAATTTCTCTTCGCCAAGATGAACCCAACCGCAGCCAAACCCCTTTTCCTTCTAACTACTGTCAACTGACTTCTTCCTCTAGATAGGAGACACCTTGGCTATAAATGCGTTATCGTGTTGCCAATATTTTGATGTTGAGGAAAAAAAAGCTGTGGTTCCCTTACGCGATGACAATCCCACCAGTATCACTCCCTATGTCACCTTCGGGCTGATTGCTGCAAATGTATTAGTATTTTTGTACGAACTTACTTTAGCCGATCGCCAATTAACGCAATTTTTCTACTCTTGGGCGGTAGTTCCTTGCCAGTTAAGCAATATGTGTCGGGTGTCTCTACCTGTTTCGCCATTTCCCGAATGGACGACGCTAATTAGCTCGCAATTCCTACACGCAGGCTTTCTCCACATAGCTGGAAATATGTTATTTTTGTGGATTTTTGGCAACAACGTAGAAGACCGTTTAGGGCACGTCAAATTTTTAATATTTTACCTTACTTGTGGCGTTTTAGCATCACTAACTCAGTGGTATTTTTCCTCAGCATCGGCTATTCCTTCCCTGGGTGCTAGCGGGGCGATCGCAGGCGTGATGGGAGCTTACATTCTCAGATATCCCCAAGCCAAAGTTCTGACACTCCTGCCATTGGGAATCTTTATCACCACCGTCAGAATCCCGGCTTTCTTCTTTCTAGCATTTTGGTTTGCACAGCAAGCATTGAGCGGCCTGGCTTCCTTGAATACGCCGGCAAGTGTCGGTATGGAATCCGGGGGAGTTGCCTACTGGGCCCACGCTGGTGGCTTTGTTTTCGGCGCAATTCTCGCCCCTTTATTGGGACTTTTTTCGGAGGATAATCAGATTTAATTTTTAACCGATTCGGAACCAAAAAACGCAGATTAACGGCCAAGTATTGCACCGGCTGATATCTGCGTTTTTTTTGCGGTTTCCTATTTAGTTCTAGATGAACGTGAAGTCAAATGGCGAAAGAGAAGAAACCCCAGTTACCCCATTTAACTTCGCCAAAATGCGAGAATCATTGCCTGTTTGGTTGTTACCATTGCCGTCATAAATGATATAAGTATTGCCACCGGAATCGTAGGCAAACAAGAAAGCAGTTCCTCCCAGAATATTTGCAGAAACAGTTGTTTGTATCGGCAGTAAAATTTGGGTTGTGCTGCTAAGATTCGGGAATCCGGGGGCAAAATTGAACTGATCGGCGATCGGCACACCGAGACCGTTAAAATCAGTAATCACATCGTATCCGCCCGCCGCGATCGCAACATTGATTGCCGCCGAAGAAGCCGCATTAAAGGCCGGCCCACCATCCGCAGGACTGGTATAGCGGAATTGATTGTTGCCACCACCGCCCGTCATGGTATCTGCACCGGGGCCTCCGATCAGCACGTCGTCGCCTGGACCGCCGTTAATCGTATCGTTGCCGCCTTGACCGTCAATAGTATCGTTGCCCTCCAAACCGTTCAAATTGTCTGGCAAAGAGCCTCCAAGCAAATAGTTAGGCCCGCTATCTGCCGGCAAGATTGCAACAGTGACATTACCTATGCCGGGAACTGTCCCCAATCCGTCGCTGACACTGTAGGTAAAAGTAGTTGTACCCGGTACGTTGCCGGGGATGAACTCCACCTGAGAGCCGAGATTCACAGCTATGCCGAGTTTCGGCGTGCCAACATTGATAATGCTGAGCGGCGCGTTTTGCGGGCTGGAGTCATTGGCGAGCACGTTGATGAACGTCGGCAGCGAATTATTCGCAGTCGTAAATATGATGCCGTCATCGGCAGCTATTGGTGGCAGGGTAGTTGTAAGAGTTGATGAAGAATTGAAGGAATTGATGTTAATCGCCACTGAGGCTGCTGCCGTGCCGCCTTGCCCGTCAGCTACGCTGTAGCTAAAAGAACCAGCTTGCCCGATCGCATTAGTTACAGGTTGGAATGTCAAGCCCAGCAATTGATCGACCGTTAATTTTTGGTTAATAGTGACCGGACTCGTACCGACAACTACTTGACCAAAAGTCGGATTGGGGACTGCGAGGACGTTGATCGACAGTGGCAGGCCCTCCGGGTCACTAGGCGCCGAAATGCTCAGAGACAGAGGCGAATTTTGCAAATCAGTTAGCGTTTTGCCAGTTTCCACGATCGGCGGCTTGTTAGGAGGCGGAGATGCCAAACCTAGCGGAGTCGGCCCCCCATTGAAAGGATCTGGAGTTGGAGTTGGGACTATCGAAGGCTGCTGAATCGGAATGGGACTCAGACTCGGAACCTGTGTCGGCAATGTCCCCGGTGTCAGTGCCGGAACCTGTGTTGGCAATGTCCCCGGTGCCGGAGATGGTGCCGGTGCTGGACTTGTCCCCGGAGATGGTGTCGGTGCTGGACTTGTCCCCGGAGATGGTGTCGGTGCTGGACTTGTCCCCGGAGATGGTGTCGGTG
>JBDTEI010000440.1:0-8807 GCA_039922675.1 Microcoleus sp. | reverse complement strand
GGTTGAGCTTGCACGGAGAGTTCGATCGCGCTTTTGCTGATACTAAGTTACCGGAACGTCCTAATTACGAGCAGGCTAATCTGTTTTTGATTAAATCGCGTCAAAGTGCGATCGGAAGTTGACATTTGTTTGCAGAAATCGGCGATTGAAATCACTTCTACACAAACAAAGTCCGGATGGTGCGCGGACTGAAAGAATTGATGATTTTTATTGGTAAATTTTGGAGAATCATGGTAGAATACATCTCTGAATTAGTCAAGATTATCTCCGATCGACCTTACCCGCTGCTGTTTGCGACTGTCAGCGGCTCGCACTTGTACGGCTTTCCTTCCCCAGATTCTGACTTCGATTTGCGGGGAGTACATATCTTACCGCTACCCAAAGTAATTGGACTGATTTCGGGAGACGAAACAATTGAAGTTTCGGAAGTTCGGGAGAAAATGGAACTCGATTTAGTCACTCACGATATTAAGAAGTTTCTGGAGTTGCTGTTGAAGCGCAACGGCTATGTGTTGGAACAACTGTATTCGCCACTCGTAGTTTATACTAGCAAGGAACATGAGGAGTTAAAGAATCTCGCCTCGAACTGCATTACCAAACACCACAGTCACCACTATCTCGGTTTTGCTCAAACTCAATGGAGATTTTTTGAGAAAGAAAGCCCGCGTCGAGTTAAGCCGCTGCTGTACGTTTATCGGGTGTTGCTGGCGGGGATTCATTTGATGCAAACGGGGAAAGTTGAGGCGAATTTGGTTAAACTTAATGAGAAGTTCCAATTGCCGTATATTCCCGATTTGATTGCTCGCAAGCTGGCTGGTGCGGAAAAGTCGGTGCTGGAGGATACAGATATTGCATTTTATCACCAGGAGCGCGATCGGCTAATCAATGTATTAGAAGAGGCCAGTTTTACCAGTCATTTACCATCAAATCCTGATGCAAAAATTGCTCTTAATGATTTTCTGGTAAAGGTGAGGATGGCATCTTTCAATTAAGCTGTTTTATGTCTAGTTTGCAGGTGGAGGACGGGCGGGATGCCCGTTCCACAATAGTTTTGTGAGCTTTTTTTATAAAATGAGATATAGTAAAAGTATTGTCCAACCCTTGCACCATCAGAGGTAACAATGCAAATCACCTTGAGTCCAGATCAAACCCAAGTGCTGGAAGCTTTAGTAAAGCACGGTCAATATTCCTCTCTTGAAGAAGCAATTAACACAGCCTTGCTATTATTAATTGATGACCTTACTTTATCGGATAGCAGCGACAACCCAAACTATTTAGCTTGGGTTGAAGCAACTCGGAATAAAATAAATATAGCACGAGAACAGGCGCAACGCGGTGAGTTGCTCAATGCAGATGATGTATTAGCTCAACTTAGAGATAAGGTGAAAAAAGCCAGACAAGTAATAGTATGAATCGCTTGCTAATTACGATCGAGGCTAGTCGAGATTTATCTGTACTAACCGCTGAGGGCGCTGAGGGCACAGAGAAAGAGAAAAGAGAGAAATGGTGCTGTTCACAAATCACTTAGAGTCGTTCTCGTACCTGCGCGGCGTGTAAACCCAAACATCTCCATATTTACGCGGAATAATCCGAGTTTGACTCGAACCAACAATTACTAAAGTTCTCATATCCGCATCTTCCGGCTGGAATTCGCCCAACGTACAAACGCGCACGGATTGGCCAGGGCGCCCGAGGTTTCGCCCCAATACAACCGGGGTTTTCGCATTGCGAGTTTCTAACAAAATCTCGATCGCCCTTTTCAATTGCCAAATCCGCTGTTTCGAGATTGGATTGTAAAATGCCATAACTAAATCCGCCTTTGCAGCAGCCGAAATCCGCTGTTCTATGACCTCCCAAGGCTTGAGAATATCCGAAAGCGAAATCACGCAAAAATCGTGTCCGAGGGGCGCTCCGATCGCAGCAGCGGCCGCCTGCATCGCAGAAATACCCGGTGCTACCCGAATGTCGATGCCTTCCCATTCGGGTTTGCTGTCAAAGTCGATCGCCTCAAACACCGCCGCAGCCATCGCAAAAATCCCCGGATCTCCCGACGAAACCACGGCGACGGATTTACCCGATGCTGCTAAATCTAAAGCAAAACGCGCGCGATCGATCTCTTCGCGGTTGTCGGAATCGTGCCTGTTTTGTCCTTCTCTCCGTGTTCCAGCTAAGTCGAGATAGAACTTGTAACCCACCCAATCCGTGGCCTCGCGCAGAATTTCCTTAACTTCCGGGGACATCCAGGGCGCACCTCCCGGGCCTGTACCGACGATCGCCAGTTTACCGCGACTAATGCCGATCGCACTTGGATCGATCGGTGCGGTAGCAAGGGCGATCGCACAACTAAAGGCGTTTGTGCGATCGTACCCGATTAACTGACTGTTTTCACCCGCTGCTGTTAGGCTAATTTGGGCGGCGGTGACATCAAAACTGGAATTATATTGTATTAATTTAACTGTGTCGAATTCCACAAGTTCGGGAAGATTCAAAAAACGAACTGGCACTTTAAAAAAATTGCTAATTGCTTCTAAATTCGGATTTTCCATATCATGTTTTAAAGCAAAAAATCCGGCCACTGAGGCTGCTGCTAAATCTGCATTTTCTAAGATTTGCTGCACGTAAGAAACTGCTACTTCCGACTCAATATATGATAGATTTGTGAGTGCAAATGCTGCTATTTGCGGGTGATAAACTAAACAGTCGGGCGTCGGTACTATAGCTTTTTCGGTGACGCGGATGGTTAATTTGGCTGCGGGGGCGATCCTCTCCGTTGGCGTAGCCCCCGTAGGGGCGGGCTGCGCTAACGGCAAATTGCTCTCGGAAAGCCAGTTTGCAGTTCCTTCTAGCCGTACTTTCGCCCCGGCGAGCAAATTTGAAATAAAAGTCTTCGCGTCCTCTGGATTCGCCAGATAATAGCCTTGGGGAGGACTCAGCAGGGCGGTGCGAAAGCGGATATCTCCCGTCGTGGTGATAGCGGGATGTACGCCGAGGGCTGTGGCAATTTCTCTGGCTAAGTCGTTGACTCCGTGTAAACCTCCCAACAGCGGTACAACGGCGCTTCCGTCTTCGGCGACGGCTAAGACTGGAGGTTCGGCGCGTTTGTCTGACAGCAGCGGGGCGAGGGTGCGGATGATGATTCCGGCGGCGCAGATGGCGATGATTGGGGTTTCTGTGGCGAATAGTTCTCGCAAGGTTTCGCCGAAGTTGCTAAAGTTGATGTCTGTGTCGGATGTGCGATCGACTAAACCGTAAATCTGGGAACCTGGGAAGACTGCGGAGATTGTTTGGGCGATCGGCAGGCTGTTTTGACCTAAGATAATTATGGCGGGAGGAACTCGATTCACGGTTTTAATTATGGCTCTATTTGGATTGGTTTGGTTTGATTATTTTAATCTGTTGTTACTTCAATGAGACATCTTTGACGAACCGCGAAGGCGCGTTAGGCGAAGCCGCGCGTAAGCGTTAGGGCGCTAAGGAAGAGAAAGAACAGAACGAAGATCGAGAAGAAGTTTATTTTTTTCTTGTCTGTCAGTGGCACAGACATCTTGTCTGTGAATTTCTGGGATTAGTCTATCATACCAAATCTGGCTTTAATATTCCGTTTATTCTTCAGTCGGCGGAGGCCGACTTCGTTTGTGTAGTCGCGATTTCAATCGCCGAGTCCTTTCAATCGCCGACTCTTCTCAATGTTATTTTTAACTCTAATTTAGTATCATTTAAAATAAGCAAATATTTCGAGGTTTGGCTGTGAAACGGATTGTCTTAATTGCAGGGTTTGAATCTTTCAATGCCGATTTGTACCGCAAAGCTGCCCAGTTAGCTGTTTCTGGCTGTCAGGGATTGTCTGTGAGTGTTTTTAGCGATCGCGCCCTTGTAGATGAGCCCGATGCCGTAGCAGCCGCCCTCTCGAATGCTGATGTGTTTTTCGGGAGTTTACTGTTTGATTATGATGCGGTAATGTGGCTGCGGGAAAGAGTGCAACATATTCCCATTCGCCTGGTTTTTGAGTCGGCTTTGGAATTGATGAGTCTCACTCAAATCGGCGCTTTTAAAATTGGCGATAACCCGAAAGGTATGCCGAAACCTGTTAAGTTTATTCTGGATAAGTTCAGCAACGGGCGAGAAGAAGATAAACTCGCTGGTTACATTAGTTTTTTGAAGGTTGGGCCGAAGTTATTAAAATATGTGCCAGTGCAAAAAGTTCAAGATTTGCGCAACTGGCTGATTATTTATGGTTACTGGAATGCTGGCGGTACTGATAATGTTATCTCGATGTTTTGGATAATTTCCCAAAAGTATTTGGGGCTGAAGGTTGCAGAAATTCCGCCGCCTGTGGAAACTCCTAATATGGGTTTGTTGCATCCAGATTATCACGGTTATTTTGAATCACCTCGGCAATATTTGGATTGGTATCTGAGTCATCAAACAAATATATCCCGTAGGGTGCGTCGCGATGAAAAATCTGCGAATCAACTCGAAAATCTCCCAGCGACGCACCAGACAATCTTCAGAGAAAATTATACAAAACCCGTTGTGGGAATTTTGCTTTACCGCAAGCACGTTGTCACTAAACAGCCTTATATTCCTCAATTAATTCGCTATTTTGAAGCTGCGGGAATTGTCCCTTTGCCGATTTTTATCAATGGCGTTGAGGGCCATGTGGCGGTGCGGGATTGGATGACGACTGCTGCTGAAACTGCGCGGCGAAAACAAGGCAATATTGAAACTCTTTCGCTTTCTCAAGATGCTGTAGAAGTTGATGCGATTGTTTCTACGATTGGCTTTCCGCTGGTTGGTGGGCCTGCTGGTTCGATGGAGGCGGGGCGTCAGGTGGAAGTTGCTAAAAAGATTCTGGCTGCTAAAAATGTACCTTATTTTGTGTCTGCGCCTTTGTTGATTCAGGATATCCATTCTTGGACTCGGCAGGGGATTGGTGGTTTGCAAAGTGTGGTATTGTATGCTTTGCCGGAGTTGGATGGCGCGATCGACCCTGTGCCCCTGGGCGGTTTGGTTGGTGAGGATATTTACCTGGTTCCCGATCGCGCCAAACGCCTGACAAGTAGAATTAACAATTGGGTAAAACTGCGTCAAACTCCGCCATCTCAAAGGAAAATTGCAATTATTTTATATGGCTTTCCTCCCGGTTACGGTGCGGCGGGTACGGCGGCTTTATTAAATGTACCGAAATCGCTGCTAAATTTCCTGCACAAACTTCAAGACGCAGGTTATACAGTTGGAGAAATTCCGGTTGACGGTGAGGAGTTAATTCGCATGGTAAAAGAGGCGGATGATGCAACCGCAGATGGGGGCAGATTAACGGGGATGAACGCAGATGGGAGGGGAGGGTTTGCCAATACTGTTAATGTCAAAACTCTGGAGAAGTGGTTGGGGTATTTGTTAACAAGTCGGATCAAAAAACAGTGGAAATCTTTAACTGGTACGGGCATTAAAACCGACGGTGACGAGTTCCAAATCGGCGGCATTCAACTGGGAAATATTTGGATTGGTTTGCAGCCGCCCCTGGGGATTTCGGGCGATCCGATGCGCTTGATGTTCGATCGCGATTTGACACCTCACCCACAATACGCCGCTTTCTACAAGTGGCTGCAAAATGACTATCAAGCTGATGCTGTCGTTCACTTTGGGATGCACGGGACTGTGGAATGGTTGCCCGGATCTCCCCTGGGAAATACGGGCTATTCTTGGTCAGATATTTTGTTGGGAAGTTTGCCAAATCTTTATATCTACGCCGCTAACAATCCCTCGGAATCCATGTTAGCAAAACGGCGCGGTTACGGTGTTTTAATTTCTCACAACGTGCCGCCCTACGGTCGTGCTGGCTTGTACAAAGAATTAATGACTTTGCGCGATTTGATTGCGGAATATCGCGAGGATACAGAAAAGAATTATCGGCTGAAAGAGGCTATTTGCAAGCAGATTTTAGATAGCGGTTTGGAGGCTGATTGTCCCTTTGATGATGCTCGCAAATTGGGAATTGCTTTTAGTTTTGAGAATGTGGGAATGTTCAGTGCTGATGCTTTTAACCGCTATCTGGTGAAGTTGTACGAGTATTTGCAGGTGGTGGAATGTCGCTTGTTTTCGTCTGGTTTGCACGTTTTGGGGGAACCGCCTAATTCTGAGGAAATGGTGGCTTATCTCGAAGCTTATTTTGGGGATAGGTTATCGGGGGAAATAGTGCGGAAAATTGTTTTTGAAGAAAGTGAACCGCAGAGCCGTAGAGGGCGCATAAATGAAGAAAAAGAGGGTTTTGATGCGGTTTTTGAAGAGGGGTTGTTAGTCCGAGATTTGTTGTTACAAACTACAGATGAATTGACTAATCTGGTGCGGGGTTTGAATGGGGAATATATTTTGCCGGCACCGGGCGGAGATTTGTTGCGGGATGGGGCTGGGGTGTTGCCAACTGGCAGGAATATTCATGCTTTAGATCCTTATCGGATGCCTTCTCCGGCTGCTTATGAAAGGGGGCGCGAAATTGCTCGGAAAATTCTTGACAAGCACCTTGAGGAACATGGTAAATATCCTGAAACTGTGGCGGTGATGCTGTGGGGTTTGGATGCGATTAAGACTCGTGGTGAATCGATTGGAATTCTGCTGGAATTGGTGGGGGCTGAACCTCTAAAGGAGGAGACTGGGCGGATTGTTCGCTATCAGTTAAAACCGCTGGCTGATGTCGGCCATCCCCGCATTGATGTGTTGGGAAATCTTTCGGGGATTTTCCGCGATAGTTTTGTGAATATTATTGAGTTGTTGGATGATTTGTTTGTGCGGGCTGCTGATGCTGATGAACCGGAATCGGATAATTTTATTCGCAAACACGCTTTGATTTTGCAGGCTAAAGGTGTGCAGAATTATTCAGCTAGGTTGTTTTCTAATCCGGCTGGGGATTTTGGTTCTTTGGTTAACGATAGGGTGGTTGATGGTAATTGGGATTCGGGGGATGAGTTGGGGAAAACTTGGGAAAGTCGCAATGTTTTTAGTTACGGGAGAAAGGATAAGGGTGAGGCGAGGCCGGAGGTTTTGACTCAGTTATTGCAAGGGTGCGATCGCATTATTCAAGAAATTGACTCGGTGGAATACGGTTTGACTGATATTCAAGAGTATTATGCGAATACTGGGGGTTTGAAGAAAGCCGCCGAAAAGCAGCGCGGCAAAAAGGTTAACACCAGTTTTGTCGAAAGTTTTTCTAAGGATACAACTGCGCGCAATTTAGAAGATTCGCTGCGTTTGGAATATCGCACTAAGTTGCTAAATCCTAAGTGGGCTAACGCGATGGCCGCTCAAGGTTCTGGCGGTGCCTATGAAATTTCGCAGCGGATGACGGCGTTAATTGGTTGGGGCGGAACGGCGGATTTTACTGATAGTTGGGTTTACGATCAAGCTGCTGATACTTATGCGTTGGATGCAGAGATGGCGCAGAAGTTACGGGAGGCAAATCCAGAAGCTTTTCGCAATATTGTCGGCAGAATGTTGGAGGCTAACGGCCGGGGTTTTTGGCAGCCGGATGCTGATAAGTTGCAGCAGTTGCGGGAGTTGTACGAGTTGACTGATGAGAAGATTGAAGGAGTGACTGTGTAGGGAGGCGGCACTACCGTGTCCTGGTTTCAAAACTGCCGTGTCCTAGTTTTAAAACTGCCGCGTTCTTGTTTCAAAACTTCGAGAGTGCATCACAAATATCCTAGATAGTGTTTTTAGCTACATTCTGCAAAGCTGTCACCGTCAACAATGGTAGGTAAAACTATAAAGGACAGCTTTGAAATCGGCTGGAAAATAACTTATGAAACCTCGAATCATTGTTTGCGGGTTGGGGCACACGGGACACAAGATTTTTTGTTGGTTGAGACAGCAAGGGGCGATTGTGGTTGGTATTAGCGATCGCCCAATTCGCAGCGAAACTTCTGAGGTGGTTGTCGGTAATTTGCAAGCAGCTTCTACTTTGTTGGCGGCGGGCATTCAAAAAGCCCACACTTTAGTAATTGCAGGTAATGATGATGCTGTGAATTTGGCAGTTTTGATGCAGGCGATGATTCTCAAAAATATTAAATTATTTACGGTGATGATGATGTTAGTTGGAGCGGGCATCATCGGCATCTGCTACGCCCTGCTCAACGATTATGTATTGGGAACTCGCTTTAGCGAATATTGGGATATAGCGCGAGTTCCGCAGCGCCATCATTACATTATTTGTGGACTCGGAGGACTCGGCATCCAAATTGCTAAAGAACTCCACACTAACGGTTATGATATTGTCATAATCGAGCAAGATCCGAACAGCCGCTTTCTGAACACGGCTCGCTCAATGCAAATTCCAGTAATTCAGGGAAGTGCCAGTTTGCCTGCAACTTTGGAAGCTGCTAACGTTAAGCAAGCTGCTGCACTTTTGGCAGTTACTAGCAGCGATATGTCGAATCTAGAAATTGCCTTAACTGCTAAAGGATTAGAACCAAAACTGTCGGTGATTGTCCGCAATCAAAACTCGCATTTTGCTCTGATGGTGCAGCAGGTTTTTGAGTTTGAAGGAGTTTTGAACCCGACGGAATTAGCGGCTCCTACTTTTGCGGCGGCGGCGATTAGAGGCAGAATTTTGGGCAACGGAATGACTGCTGAAAGTCTGTGGGTTTCCTTGGGCACATTGATTACACCAAAACATCCTTTCTGTGGCCACCGCATTCAAGATGCTGCTAAATCTGCTGATTTTGTGCCTCTTTATGTGGAAACTAATTGTCAAACTATTCACGGCTGGGATTTGCTCAATTGTTGTCTGAGTGCGGGGGATGTTTTGTATTTGA
>JBDTEI010000439.1:0-11039 GCA_039922675.1 Microcoleus sp. | reverse complement strand
ACTTCTAGGATGTCGCCATCTTTTATTTGTGTGGTTTCCCAAAATTGTTTGTGCAGGATTTCGCCGTTGTACTCCACAGCTATTAAGCGCGGGTTTAATCCTAGTTGTTCTAGTAATTTTGGTAACGATGTGTCGATCGCACAATTGCGATTTTCTCCGTTAACTTGTAGCGCAATTTGATTGATCATGATTAAAATATCATTTTTCAGAAGAGTCGGCGGTTGAAACCGCTTCTACACAGACAAAACCCGCCGACGCGGGTTGAATATCTGTGCACTCAACCCGCCCTACAAATCGCCAATTAACCTAAGTTTTTGGCTGCAAAGCTTTCTGAGCTTTCAGATTCTGCATCCGAATCAACTGCGAGATGAAAAACTGCGTGACTAAAGTAGGCTGTTCTGCATCCATAATCGATCGCACTGTAGCAACCCTTTGAGCTCCGGCATTCAATACTTCATCGAGGTTGTTGATATCAATTCCGCCGATCGCAAACCAAGGAACAGGCGACTTACTAGCAGCATACCGCACGTAGTCCAAACCCGCCGCCGGTTTGTCGGGCTTCGTCGGGGTTTCATAAACCGGCCCAACTCCAATATAATCTGCTCCCGCATCAACGGCTCGCTGCATTTCCTCGCCATTCGTCGTCGAACAGCCGATGATCCGTCCCGGGCCGAGCAACCTCCGCGCTTCCGCTACAGACAAATCTTGCTGTCCTAAGTGTACGCCGTCGGCATCCGCTGCGATCGCCAAATCCACGCGATCGTTCACAATCAACAAAGCATCATAGCGGTGACAAAGTTCGCAAAGCTGCCGCACATTCGCCAACTTCACCCCATCATCCGAGGCTTTGTCGCGGTACTGCACCAAACTCACTCCGCCTTGCAAAGCAGCTTCCACGATTGTTAAAAAGTTGTATTTCGGGGAAGTTACAAGGTATAACTGCGATCGAAGTAACTGCTGGTATCGCCGATAAGCCAACAAATCGCTTTCGAGAGTATACACCCGATAACGCATCTGCTTAAAAGCCTTGCCCATATTTCGATCGTAAACTTTACCGTACTCTTCCAGTACCCGCAGAGCTTCTTCCACCCGACAGAAATTCGCCTCCAGTAGCTGCTGAATGCTCGAACGCTGCTCTTCCTGCGGGTGAGTCAAGTCCGTACCCGGATCGGCCGGCGTATCCCTAGCGCTGCGCAATTCTGCGACGTGCCAAGCAGCCAATTCCTGACGCAGTTGCTTGCACTCGCCGGCCAAATCAGCGCTGTTAAGACCAAACCTGCACCATTCTTCAATAATTCTCAACCCTTCGCGCGATCGATCTAGATTTGCATCTAAAATCCGGCAGAGGGCTGCCTGTGCCGGTAAAGTTCTGTTTTGTTTCTCAGTCATCAGAACCACCTTAATTAAACTAATCCTAGCAGTCTACCCGCTACATTCTCCCACGCCGTCAAGATTGTGGCAAAAGCGATCGACCTCATTTTGGCATCCACCGATCTAAATTTGACAAATTTTTAAGTTTTATTGAATTTCAGGAAAACGAAGCATAATAGATCAAACTTGATCAAAGTGGAATCGTTAAGCTGCATACCACACTTGGAGGAGAGCCGTGAGGTTAGCAGAACAAAACAAAACATTAACAGCAGAAAACCCCAGCAAGCGGGTGAGATTAAAGTTCGATCGCGAAAACCCGACACGAAACAGGGGATGCGAAACTCGGCTCAAAGATAAATTGTGTTTTTTTATGATCCTAAATTCCAAACAGAGCAAGTGCAAAAAAAGTCGTAGCTTGCGGGGCGGAACGCCATCGCCAAGGAAAGCTTTAACCTCTTGCTTGCTGCTCGTCTTTGCCAGCACGGCTTTTTATAGCCCTCAAGCCTCAGTTCTCGCTGCGGGTATCCCCTCCGTGCAGCTACTTTCTCAAGCGCCAGAAAGCAACATTAACATACTCTACGTGAGTTCTAACGGTGGTAGTGACACGGGAGGTAACGGGAGCGATCAATCTCCGTTCAAAACCCTCACCTACGCCCTCAGCGTCGCCCCGCCCAAGACAGCGATTTTACTAGCGCCCGGTACTTACAGCGCTCAAAGCGGCGAAAAATTTCCGTTAATGCTCAGGCCCAGCGTGACTGTTCAGGGAAATCCCAGCACTCGCGGCCAAAATATTGTGATCAAAGGCGGAGGAGAGTTTCTCAGTCCGACTTCGGCGGGTCAAAATATCGCGATTTTAGGCGCAGACGGGGCTGGACTCAGCGGGGTGACGGTGACAAATACCAACTATCGCGGTTACGCTTTGTGGATCGAATCGAGTTCTCCGACGGTTGTCAACAACACTTTTTCGGGGAGCACTCACGATGGCATTTCAGTAGTCGGGACTGGAAGGCCGACGATTGGCGGGAATTTTTTCTCGAAAAATGGAGCTAACGGGATTACGATTTTTGGGGATTCTCGCCCGGAAGTTCGAGATAATGTGTTTGAAGACACCGGATTTGGGGTGAATGTCGCCCAGAACGCTTCGCCTCTGCTGATCGGCAACAAAATTACTCGCAATAAGGACGGCGTGGTGGTGCAAGCTGATGCTAGACCGGTGCTGCGCAATAATTATATCGAAAGCAACCGCCGGGACGGAATTGTGGCGATATCCAGAGCTCTGCCGGATTTGGGAACTTCGGCGGAACCGGGGGGAAATGTGATTCGCAATAACGGGCAGTACGATGTTAACAATGCCGCAAAAGGTCAAGTAATCCCAGCTTACGGCAATCAATTGTTGAGCAACCGGACGACGGGATCGGTTGCTGTGGCGGGAACTTTTAGCCCGCCTCCGCCCATTGGAGGAAGTGCTTTGCAGCTAACTGCCGATCGACCTTCGAGTATCGGCGGCCCAGAAACTTCTCTCCCTGCTTACACTCCTGGGCGATTAACTCCCCGAGTTGAAAGAGCATCAATTGCGCCACCGCCGCTCGTTTCCAGGCGACCGGCACCCGGGAGCACTCAGTTGCGGCAAGAGCTTTCTCCGAGGAATGCCTCTCCTGCATTGGTAGTCCCACGAGCGATCGCAATTCCCGTACCAGATCCGGATTCTCGCTCCGTTCGGGAAAGTTCGGTACAGCAACCCATGATTCCGCCCAATTTTGATAGTTCGAGTTCGGTTTCTTCCGAGGGTAAATTGCCGGTGCCGGGCCGCAACATTCCTCTAGGAAGAGGTGGCTACGTACCTGCTATTTTAGGGGGTAATTCTGTGGCAGGTTTGGAAAATTCGCCGTCATTCAATCGAGCTATTGCTTTGGGTTTCCGCTATCGAGTTGTCGTGGATGCCCAAAGTTCGGGCGATCGCCAAAAAATTGTATCCTTAGTTCGCGATGCTTTTCGGACTTTTACTAACGGGCGATCGGTGATGCAAGCTGGTGCTTTTCGGGAGCGCGAAAAAGCTGAGGAATTGCTACAAATTCTCACCGTTAACGGTTTGAATGCTCGGATTGAAGATATCAAATAAATGAATACAGATCGGACGGCGGTTGAAACCGCGTCTACACAAACGAATTCCGGATGGTGCGCGGAATGAAGAAAATGACGCGGTTTCAACCGCCGTCTGCTCTTGAACCCGCCATCCGGGTTTTGTCTGTATAGACGCGGTTTCAACCGCCCGGTCTTCTTATCTTATCTGTTGAATATTAACCTTCAAAAACCATTAAATCAAAAATTTTAGGGCCTAGCATATCGGATGCCAGACCCTAAAACATTTGTGAGTTCAGTTGATTCAAGTGGGTTTTTAGCTATGCTGAAACTCAGCAAAACTACTACTAAGGTGGACTTTTTGGCAACTACTCTGTGGGCGAGCTAGCTATTAGCGGAGCCTATTCAGACTTCTGTGTTTGATTGTGCGATCCCAATTCTAACTTGATAACTTTATGATTTCTCAAATTGCCTCAAGTCACTTCACAAATTCCGGGCGCAATATCAACCTTTCTTTGCTAATAAACTACACGATTCAGGCGTTACCTGCGAACTAGAGCCGATCGGGACAAATACTCTAATTCAAAAATTTTTATCCAAGTTTTTTGTGCTTCTTGGTTCTGCCCCTCATGTATTTAAACTAACACCAACTCCGCGCATAACATTACTTTCTTTACGAAACTTGACACTTTTTGACGCACCGAAATACTTCAGAAACCAATTATTCACAATTTGTACGATCGCCCGATCGCGCAACGTGCAGTAGGCAAATAAAATCTAGACGAGGACTTAGGCCGAAACCGGGTTTTTTTACCAAAATAGGGCGTTACATCCACAGTTATAGGTAAAAAACCCGGTTTCTTGAGTCTTGCTGCATCCTTGACTGTACACCTTGCTTTCACCGCAGCAAAGCTTCCCAAGTAGCGCGGCCGACAATCCCGTCTGCTGGTAGTTGATATTTTCGCTGAGCAGCCTTGACAGCAGCTTCAGTTTCGCGCCCGAACACCCCGTCAGCACTGATACGCAAAAATCCCTTGGCCCTTAGTCGCTCTTGCAACTCTCTGACTGCTGGCCCCCGCATTCGTCTTCTCAAAACTGGAAAATTGGTGGGCTGCGGTTGGGGGTTAATCTGTGAGTTTTCGGCAGTTTGGGGAGCGTTGGCGATCGGGTTTTCAACGCTAGCGCCGGGAGTCGCAGGAAACAGCCGGTTCCAAGTATTTTGACCGACTATGCCGTCTGGGGCGATGCCTGCTGCTTCCTGGAACTGAGACACGGCTTTAGCAGTGCTTTTCGAGAAAATCCCGTCTACCTCGCCGGTATAAAATCCCAATAATTGAAGAGCAGCTTGAAGTTCGGTAACTTCCGATCCGCGGCTGCCTAATTTGATTGCGGGGCGGATGATCGCGCCTGTTAGGGCGATCGGGCTGTTATTGTTATCTGGTTCGGAGGTAGGTAGCTGTGCACGAGCAGGAGTAGAGGCGATCGCGCCCATTGCCAATAAACCACACAAACTCCAGCCGAGGAGCAAACTCGGAACCTCGCGGGCGTTAGTCCAGCTTGCTGTCAGGTTTCGAGACATTGGGAATTCGACCTCTGCAAAACTTGGTAGCGATCGTACATCAAATCTGGCAAAAATTGGGCATCGGGCATCGGGCATCAGGCATTTTTGATTCCCAGTCCTTCCCTCTGATCAAAAAATTTATCCCCTAAAATAGCTGCAATTGGCAAAAAAACTGCTAGATTGCCGTAGAGAAAAGATTAAACCGCGTTCATTGGGCCCCATCAACACCATGACCGAATCCAGCAACCCCACCAGAACCGCCAGCCAAATAGACATCGGCAATGTCAACATCGGTAACTTCCAAGTCGGCAGCATTAGCGGCAACAAATACAACGACTTCAACGCCAACGGCCGCCCAGATCCCGGAGATGTGCCAATTCCCAACTGGCAAATCTACCTCGACCTCAACAACAACGGCAGATTCGATCCGGGCGAACCTTCCACCCTTACCAACGCCCAAGGGAACTATGCCTTCGCCAACCTGCCAGGGGGCACTTACCAAGTTAGAGAAGTCCAGCAGCCGAACTTTCGCCAAACTACGCCCAATCCCGCACCCATCACAATTACCAGCGGGACAAATGCTGCGAATATCAATTTTGGCAACAACTTCAATGCAGGGACGATCGCGGGCACAAAATTCAACGACATCAACAGCAACGGGCGCCAAGATCCTGGGGAACAACCACTAGCTAACTGGCAAATTTACCTCGACCTCAACAGCAACGGCCGCTTAGATCCTGGGGAACCATCTACTGTTACAAACGCTCAAGGCAATTACGCTTTTGTCAATATTCCCGCAGGCACATATTCGGTCAGAGAAGTCCAGCAACCGGGTTTTCGCCAAACCACGCCCGACCCCGGCCCGGTTAACGTTACTTCCAACGCCACTGTCAACAACGTCAATTTTGGCAATGTCTTTTTTGTCGGCAGCATCAGCGGTCTCAAGTTCAATGACCTCAATGCCAACAGCATCCGAGATGCGACAGATCCAGCTCTGGCCAACTGGCAAATTTACCTCGATCTCAACGGCAACAACAGGTTAGACCCGGGTGAACCGAATACAATCACTAACGCCCAAGGCAACTACACTTTTGGCAATGTTTCCCCGGGCAGCTATTTGGTGAGGGAAGTCCAACAACCGGGATGGGTACAGACTACGCCAAATCCAGGGCCGATCGACATTACCGGCAATACCAACGCTGTCGGCGTCAATTTCGGCAACAATTTTCCGACCGGTAGCATCAGTGGCTTCAAGTTCAACGACCTCAACTCTAACGGTGTCAACGAACCAACGGAACCGAGAGTTGCTAACTGGCCGATTTACCTGGACATCAACAACAACGGCAGTTTAGATCCGGGGGAACCTTCGACTTTAACAAACCCCCAAGGTAATTTCTCTTTTATCAACTTGCCCCAAGGTACCTATACGGTGAGGGAAGTCCCGCAGCCCGGTTTCCGACAAACCACGCCAAATCCAACTCCTATCACCGTCGGCAACGGCACAAATGCCACTAATATCAGCTTTGGCAACGTCTTGGTAACGGGTACGATCAGCGGTGTCAAATTCAACGACCTCAACGCCAACGGCCGCCTCGATCCTGGGGAACCGCCGATCGCCAATACCCAAATTTACATTGACCTGAATAACAACGGCAGTTTAGATCCCGGCGAAGCGAGCACCTTTAGCGACAGTCAGGGCAATTACAGTTTCCGCAACGTTCCCGTAGGTAGTTACGTCATTAGGGAAGTTCCGCCCCCGGGCTTCATTCAAACGACTCCGCCTGCGGTGGTTGTTGTCTCGCCAGATATTCGGGCTAGCAGCATCGATTTACTGACGGGAGAGCCTGAAAGTCGATCGGCTCAATCCTTGAATGGCGACCCGCTGACGGATGCCAGCATTGCGGGCGCGCAACCTGCGGGCAATATTGTGGCGGATAGCTTGCTTTCGAGCCAGGTTAGTGATAGTTATCAAATTAGCAATTTTTTGGTCGATCGACCAGCGGCGAATTTAGGCAATATTCCTAACTCTGGGCAACCGAATGTCGGTCTGGAACCTAATGCACAAACAAATCAATTTGTGAATAAAAATGAATTAATTAATTGGGCGCTCGGGAACTCGATCGTGCCAGTGGGTGCGAGAGATTTGTCGGTGATGCAAGGGTGACAAGCACGCGCGCCGCAGCTATCCCGCTCTTAATCGCCCGGAATCCCCAACTGCATAAAAGTCAGGAAGAGATTAAAGGGCGATCGCGTGATACCGTATTGTTGGCAACCTCCAACACTCAAGCCTAAGTTCCGGCAACTCCGAAGCTGGCTTGTACATTGGATGCAAGATTTAGAGGCAATAGCATCGAGCGTGAGTGAGAAACTATCAGACAGTTCCCCCCAACCCCGATCGGCATATTTTCAGGCAAAGCAAGTCAGATCGAGTCCGGTAGCTCGATCGGTCTAAAGTTTGTTGCCAATAGGCAATCCCAGAGGCTGCGATCGTCTCGTAACAGCAAACCATGACAAACAAGAACGATGCCGCCGGACTAGATATCGGGGGGGGACAGTCAGTCAAGGCCTTTTTAAAACTCAAAAAAGCAAGTATGTAGGGACAGAGAAGGCCTGCAAGTGTTGAAGATGTTGCCCTCAAATTGCCAGCGTTCTTCAAAACCTGATATACTTGCCAGCGACAAAGCTTGAGGCATTGTTGTGTGAGATGGGGAACATTACCTCAAGCACAGACGTATGTAAAATCGAGTGGCGGTTGTCAGCGACTAGCAAAAACTACTCAGCTATTGACCAACCCATACAGTAGTCTGTAATTTACGTGAATTTAGGTGTGAAGGAGAAAAATCATGGCAGATTTAACTAACGAAGAGCGGATTGCCCAGCAAGTACAGTTTGGGAATACTAGCCCGTCAATTTTAGGAATCAAGTTCAATGACTTAAACGGGGATGGGATCCAAGAACCAAATGAACCAGGTCTGGCAAACATTCCTATCCTCCTCGAACCTGCAGTAGCCAGCAACGGCCAAGCAAGCAACGGTCAATTGAATCCAGCTAACGGGGATATCTCCACCCTTACTGACGCTAACGGAAGGTTCTCATTCACAAACCTTGCCCCAAGTAACTACGTAGTCACAGAAACCACAATACCTCCTGGTTTCCGTAGCAGTACTCCCAATCCCCTCGCTGTCACTGTTGGAACCAAAAACGTCAACGTTTCATTTGGCAACGCCCCAGTTACAGCCCCTCTAGGCAGCCAGATCGTTGGATGCAAATACCTCGACATCAATGACAACGGCTTTCGGGACGGAAGTGAACCGGGGATTAAAAATGTCAGGATATATATTGATACCAATGGCAACGGTAAGCTCGATCCAGGGGAACCCAGCACTCTAACAGACAAGAATGGTGCGTGGTCGTTTAATGTAGCACCAGGCTCGTACAAGATTCGAGAAGTTCCAGAAACATCAGTGAATGTCAACGGGAACCCTATCGGGGGGAACAACGGGCAAACTTTACAAACAAATTTTCCCCAAAGCACCCCGCCCAACAACATTCCCCTACTGGATGTAACGGTAGCAGCCGGTCAGACCTTTTCCTCCGCTCAAGTTGGCGACACTCCGCTTTATAACATTACAGTTAACAAGTTTCGGGACATCAACGGCGACGGCGTCCGAGATGCGGTCAATGGAGTTTTGGAGCCCCCCATTGCTAACGTACCTTTCATTTTAGATTTGAACGGGAACGGTCGCCAAGATCCTGGCGAACCAATCGCCATCACCGATGCCAACGGAGTGGCTACCTTCAATAATTTGAAAGCTGGCAATTACCCAGTGTTGGAAATTTTTCCACCTGTATTGCCTAATGGTGGTGCCCCAGGCAACCTCAATGCTCCAGTATCTACCACTCCCAACCCCATTGTAGTTTCAGCACCAGGGCCGCAGGCACAATTCCAGGCCACGATCAGCAGACAGCAACCGCTGTTAGTAGCAGATTCAACCTATACACTGAAACCAAACGACCCTAAATTCATAGATACCAACGGCGACGGCATCCAAGAACCCGGGGAAGTTTCTATTCCGGGAACTGGTATTCGACCGATTTTTGCGAACACGCCTCTGCCTTTCCCCGCCACTAACCCCGCACCAGCACTTACGTTTACTCCTGTGATCGCTAATACTGGGAATACAACGAATGCTGGTGTGGGAAACACTAGACCTAATATCAATGTATTCAAATACAATGACCTGAATGGAGACGGTCGCTACGAGCCTAATCAGGGTGAAACACCCATTAACGGTGTGACTGTCTTCCTCGACACCAACAATAATGGGGTTCCCGACGCCGGAGAACAACAAGTAGTGACTAATACCCAAGGGAAAGCAGCATTTACTAACTTGGTACCGGGCAATTACACGGTGCGGGAAGTTGTACCGACTGGTTTCTCGACTTCTACATCTGCTGTGGTTCCAGTGACTCTGGGCACTCAGGACGCTAATGTTACTTTTGCAAACACGCCGAACAGCAACATCACTGGTACCAAATTCCAGGATCTTAACCAGAACGGCTATCGAGACGGAAATGAAGCGCCGATTCCCAATGTTACCGTCTTTCTCGATACCAATAACAACGGCGTCCTCGATCCGGGGGAACTCAGTACCATTACCAATCAGTCCGGTAACTTTGCATTCAAAAATTTGACTCCCGGTACTTACAACCTGCGAGAGGTAACTCCTCCTGGTACCTTCCAAACGACTCCACCGCTGAATATCGTTCTCGGCCCAAATCAAACTTTTGCTTGTGCTTTGGTTGGCAACTCTGGCATCTATAACCTATCAGTTCCTAAATTCCGAGATGATAACCGCAACGGCGTACAAGATCCAGGCGAACCGCCTCTGACCAATATCCCATTTACTTTGGATTTGAACCGGAATGGTAAATACGATCCGGCAACTGAACCTCTGGTAAGAACGAACTCTAATGGGATTGCTCTATTTCCCAATTTGCTCCCGGGCAGCTACTCGGTTTTGGAAGTCTTTGATGCGAGTGTTAACAACCCGTTCCCGATCCCAACCGGGCCTAATCCTGTTCGCTTTGACGTACCGGGCCCCAATACTTCGCCTGTGGTGCCAACTGTCAAAGGGAACTCACTAACAACTTCTACTCAGCAATTAACTGCTTCTAGTCTCGATCCGTTGACTGGCGACACGGGTGTAGTGGCTACTGCTAGCACCGATCCTTTGACTAACGGCGGCAGTTCAACCAATGGTGTGGTGACAGCCAGCAGTGCCGATAGCTTGCTCGCACCTAACAGTGCAGGTGCGATGAGCTATGTTGACATGAACAGTTTGTCAAGGTCGGCGAGTTCGCTGATGGCAGTAACGACTGTAGATCCGACTCAAGATCCATCAAAAAAATTACTGTTGGCTGCTCCTACTCAGACTCAGACTGCCTTATTTTAAGGTTAGTTTGAGACTCAGCAATTAGCAGCTAGCTTGTTTAAACTGCACTTCAAAACATCGTTTTGGGGTGCAGTTTGCTGTTGTGCCGATCGCACAAACGGTCTTTATACCAATTTGCAAAATAGTTGATACAATCACAAATCTTATACAAATTATGTCTCATTTGCTCTCATCACCCGCCGGACACCGCAGTGCCGTTTCCCTACAGATGATCGCCGATAATTTCGGTAGTAGCAATGTTTTTCATAATTGGTATTAATCGTAGAGTGCGGCAAAAAGCATGACCGATCAAATTTTGCATCCCAACGGCGGCTCTGTGGTTAACGGATAGAAAGAAAGGACTTGCATTCCTGACTACGAACTTAATGTTTGTAGTCAAGACTTCAGTCCTCATATTGAACATTGGTCAGTTCACAAAAAACAGTAATCCCGCCACCTTGGTAGCGGGATTGATAGGTTGCAGTTTAACTATCCTCTAGTTTTGCTAGAGTGGAAATTAGCTGGCTGCTGAATTAGCTCATCTTAGCCATTGCTTGCTGAATTGTGTTCTTGGCTGCTTTGAATTGAGTAGC
>JBDTEI010000438.1:0-2639 GCA_039922675.1 Microcoleus sp. | reverse complement strand
TCCGTAGTCGAAGCGGGCAGAGCCGATCGGCAGCAATACTTTTTTGCCAAAAATCCAAATACCCGTATCAACTACCAGATAGCGAAACTTGCCAGTTTCATCAACCAAAGCGTCATAAACGGTACCTACTTTTTCATCAGAGTCGCCGGCATAAACATCAAATCCCTTGATGTCTTCTCCAGCAAAGATGTCTTCCTTATAGTTCGGTTCAAAATCAGCTATTCTTTGAAGTGCCATCTGTTTTTTCCTTTTTCGCTCTACTTAAATTAATAGTAGAAATTAATTGCTTCAGTTTCCTCTCCCTAAAGTCTGAAGTGTTGAATTTAGGGCGTTTAATACTATAGGAATACAGCCGGGTGTGGGTGCGAGCGCGCTCAGCTATTGAGAACCGGATTAAGATACAGCACTTCCGGCTATTATGAAGCACAGTTTTACTCGTATCCCTTTCCTGTCCTAACTTTCGATCCTGTTTACCTACCTCATAAGCCGGAAGTGCTGTAGATTTTGCCATTCTCCCATCCACCTACACTCACAACGGGCGATCGCTCTTCGTTGATGAGCCTCCCGCAGGCGCGGGTTTCCCTAACGCACCTACCCTCAAAAAAGGCGATCGCACCCGCCACGATCGCACAACCGCCCCTAAAAAGCTGATCTAGCTCTCATTTAGTTTGCATATCGTAATTATTAAGAGAATCTATACTTTTTCTTGATGGCTTTCCGCTGCTCCCCATCCGTTTGACATCAATAATTAAATACATCCGAGCTAATCTGCACGCAGTCCAAAGTTTTGTTACAATAGTTAAGCTGTTACAAATCGTAACTTATGCTGATTTCTATTTTAATAATTGACGTTGCCCTCGTTGCCTGGTCTTTGCACCTAATGCAAGAGGCGATCGCGCAACGGGAATTTTCACTAATGCTAGCCGGCACCCTAGTTGCTGCCTCAGCAGCGGCCCTGGTAGTCGTCTACTTCCTCATGGGGTCTTGTTTGAGCCATCTAACCGAAATATCCCAACACACTTACTAAATCATAGTAGGGTTTGACAATTGTCCAGAAGCGAGGAGATTTTTTTTTTGTCAATAGCTGAAAACCTTGCCACTCCAAGGTTCAAAACTAATTTCTCCAAAAGGATTGACAAATATTGGTCAGTCAAGGCATAATAAAGAGCGGCAAAAGAAAGGGGAATTAGCTCAGTTGGTAGAGCACTACAATGGCATTGTAGGGGTCAGCGGTTCGAGCCCGCTATTCTCCATAAACAAGATTAGACGGTAGTTGAAACCGTGTCTACAAAAACCAAGTCGGCCGACGCGGTGTAAAGAGAATAACATAATTTTCACAGCCCATTCTTCAACCCGCCCACCATCGGGGTTTTGTCTGTATAGACGTGGTTTCAACCGCTAGAGTCTTCTTAAATTCGATCGCCCCACACACCACAAAAACCAACTTTCTCCTAAAATAAAACAGTCTACCCGCAAAAAAAAGCGACTACCTGTGGCAAAGTCAACTGAACCCAACAATCCAGAGAATCCGAGCCAGCTTGCCCGATCGCCTCTGTACGACCTATCATTAGAACTCAAAGGTCGGATGGTGCCCTTTTCCGGGTGGGCGATGGCAGTGCAGTACGCAGGCATCAGCAGCGAACACCAAGCAGTACGCCAGCAAGCAGGAATGTTCGACATTTCCCACATGGGAAAATTCTATTTGAGAGGGAAACAACTAATAGAAAAATTTCAACCCTTAGTACCCTCAGACTTGAGCCGCTTGCAACCCGGTCAAGCTCAATATACAGTCTTACTAAATGACAAAGGCTGCATCTTAGACGACATTATTTTCTACTGCCTAGAGCCAGACACCACCACAGGCGAAGAACGCGCAGCAATCATTGTCAACGCCGCCACTCGCATCACAGACAAAGCCTGGATTCTCGCCCACTTAGACTTGAGCGAACTTACTTTTATAGACAACTCCGAAGACCAAGTTTTAATCGCAATTCAAGGCCCGCAAGCTGTTAACTATCTACAGCCTTTTGTGGAAGACAACCTCGCACCAATTAAAGCATTCGGACACTTAGAAACCAATTTGTTGGGACAGCCGAGTTTCATCGCCAGAACCGGTTACACGGGCGAAGATGGATTTGAAATCATGGTGGATATAGAAACAGGAAAAAAAGTCTGGCAAAAATTCCTAGAGGCTGGCGTTGTGCCCTGCGGTTTAGGTGCGAGAGACACCTTGCGTTTAGAAGCATCAATGGCACTTTACGGTCAAGATATCGACGACAATACCACGCCTTTAGAGGCTGGATTGGGTTGGGTAGTTCACTTCGATAGCAAAGGCGACTTTATTGGGCGGGAGGTTTTGGAACAGCAGAAAGCAACGGGAGTATCGAAGCGGTTGGTAGGGTTAGAAATGCAGGGGCGGCACATCGCGCGCCACGGCTATCCGATAATATTTGAATGCGAAACAGTAGGAGAAGTTACTAGCGGTACATTATCGCCGACATTGAATCGCGCAGTAGCCCTCGCAGTTGTTCCAGCAAAATTAGCTAAAATTGGTCAGCAGTTAGAAGTCGAAATTCGCGGAAAAAATTATCCGGCGACGGTGGTGAAAAAGCCATTTTATCGATCGCAAAATCGACCAA
>JBDTEI010000437.1:0-3136 GCA_039922675.1 Microcoleus sp. | reverse complement strand
GTGGCTCAAATTTATTTTGATAGATGTCAGTTGACAGTTGACAGTTGTTAGTTGTTATTTGTTATTTGTTATTTGTTAGTTGTTAGTTGGTAGTTGACAGTTGTTAGTTGTTAGTTGGTATAGCAATCCTAAATGATTGCTTGTTACTTTCGCTCTGCCTGGTAATGCAGATCCGGAGGCTCTGCCGACCTTTTCGCAGGCGAGGCAGAGCAAGAGTGACATCGGTTCCTAGGCTCTGCCTGGGAACCAGTTATTGAAAATGATTTAGGATTGCTATAGCGGTTCTCAAAAAAGTGAGGTATCCCCATAGCCCATAGCCCAAAAACTCTTGAAATCATCCGCGTGTATCTGTGTTTATCTGCATTCTATCTGCGGTTAATTTATCAATCCAAACTTTAGATAATTCAACAATTCAAATAAAAACCTCGAAATATCGTGAAAAAAACTGCACCATTCATCAAACCATTAACAGTAATAATCCTCACAATTTTTTGCCTATTGCCGCTCAATGCCTGTGCAGCACAAGCAAGTAAAATCGCCAACAGCGACACCATTTATCAGCAGCGAACAATCCACAATCCAGACGGCACCGGTAAATTTTACATGGGTCGAGAAATTGCCCAAGTCATGGGATATCAAGGCGCTGGTTGGCTGGAAAGACCATCTCGTGGCATGGAAGAAAAATCCGCTCGCTTAGTCAATAATCTCGATTTAAAACCAACCGACATTGTAGCAGATATTGGAGCCGGAACCGGATATTTTAGCTTTCGCATCGCTCCCTTAGTTCCAGAAGGAAAGGTTTTAGCTGTTGACGTGCAGCCGGAGATGCTGAATTTTATTGAGTTGAATAAACAAGAAAAAAATATTGCTAACGTTGAGGCTGTGTTGGGAAGTATCGACAATCCGAATTTGCCTGAAAATGGCGTCGATTTAGTTGTAATGGTCGATGCTTATCACGAATTTGCATATCCCAGAGAAATGATGCAAGGAATTGTCAAAGCCCTCAAACCCGGAGGCCGCACGGTATCGATCGAGTATCGGGGCGAAAACCCGCTGCTTCCCATTAAAGGTTTGCACAAAATGACGCAAAAGCAAGTAAAAAAAGAAATGGCAGCCGTTGGTTTAGTATGGAAAGAGACAAAAGATATTTTGCCTCAGCAGCATTTGATGGTGTTTGAGAAACAATCTCAAATTTAGTACCAAAATTAAGCGATCGCATAGCATTTTTTATCGTTTTTGTCAAGGCACAAAAGACGTATTTGTGCGCGCGGGCGATGGCTCAAACATACTAAGCCTTAAGTAACCCTTAAGATAGACTTTTTACTAAAAATACCATTTACAATTAAAAATTGATAACCCAGAGGCGCTTCCTTCATTTTTTAATCGAAGAAGTGTCGCTACTTAAGAAGTACCAGCGTGAACATTCCAAGTTCCATCCTCACCATGCTCGTCGGCATCGGAGTGACTCTGATCAGTCTCTGGTACGGGCAGAATCACGGTTTAATGCCGATCGCCGCCTCGGCTCAAGCATCCCAGATAGACGGACTATTCAATACAATGATGACACTTTCCATAGGATTATTTATCCTAGTCCACGGAGTGCTCATCGTTGCTGTAATTAAATATCGCCGTCGTGAAGGAGACAACACAGACGGGCCACCTTGGCATGATAACTTTCCCTTAGAAATTCTTTGGACAGCCCTACCAGCGGTGATAATTTTAGGAATCGGAGTCTACAGTTTTGAGATTTACAACTCAATGGGAGGCCTCGATCCGATGGGTAATCATGACCACGGTACAATGCAATCGCACTCTAAAATGCGCGGAAGTGCGATCGCAGGTACGCTCTCAGATACACCACAAAACGCCCCTCAAATTCAGCCAGAAAAACGAATTGCCCTAGGCGTAGGTGCTACCCCAGAAAACGAAGACAAACCAGCAGACTTAGTAGTAAATGTCATGGGTTTGCAGTACGCCTGGATTTTTAGCTATCCAGAAAGTGGCGTTAGTTCCGGTGAACTGCATATGCCAGCCAACCGCGACGTACAGCTAAATATTTCAGCTCAAGACGTGCTGCACGCATTTTGGATTCCCGAATTTCGGCTCAAACAAGATGCAATTCCTGGGCGGCCAAGCGAACTGAGATTTACACCAAACAAAGTCGGCGAATACCGAGTTGTTTGTGCTGAATTGTGCGGCGCATATCACGGAGCAATGAAAGCTGCAGCATTCGTTCACACACCAGAAGACTTCGACAGTTGGGTGAAAGAACAGCAAGTTGCTAGCGCTCAAGACTTAGAGCAAGCAGTTGCCATAAATCCCGAACAAATGTCAGACGGGGAATTCTTAGCTCCCTACGTCAGGGAAATAAAAATTAATTCCGAAAGTCTAGAACAACTTCATCCAACTCATCACAAAAAATAGTCATTAGTTTCTCGCAATGGATATTTCATCCAGAGCTAATAACTACTGACTAATAACTAATGACTAATAACTATGACACAAGCACAGTTCCAAGAAACTGCCAACATAGATGCTCGCGGAACAGCACCTGCCGATAGACATTGGCGAGATTATTTCACATTTAATACCGACCACAAAGTCATCGGTATTCAATACCTAGTTACAACTTTTTGCTTCTATCTGATCGGCGGCGTGATGGCAACTTTAGTGCGAACCGAACTCGCCACCCCCGATAGCGATTTTGTCACCCCCGAACTCTACAACAGTTTATTTACTGTTCACGCGACGGTGATGATCTTCCTGTGGATCGTACCAGCCGGAGCCGGATTTGCTAACTTTTTGATCCCCTTAATGATTGGGGCAAAAGACATGGCATTTCCCAGGCTGAATGCGGTTGCCTTTTGGTTAATTCCAGTAGGCGGCATATTGCTGCTGAGCAGTTTTTTGGTGGGAGCTCCGCAGGCAGGTTGGACTTCCTATCCGCCTTTGAGCTTAGTTACTGCTCAAGCCGGAGAAGAAATCTGGATTCTCAGCGTCTTGATTCTAGGAACTTCTTCGATTTTGGGGGCGGTGAATTTTGCCGTTACCATCTTCACGATGCGGGTTCCGAGCATGAGTCTCAATGAAATGCCTTTGTTTTGCTGGGCAATGATTGCGACTTCAGCGCTGACTT
>JBDTEI010000436.1:0-4056 GCA_039922675.1 Microcoleus sp. | reverse complement strand
AGCCAAGGATTTTGTCAAACTTGGGTTTTTGACACCAGATACAGATATTATGCCGATCGTCCCGGCGCTCGAATCTGTCCTCGGCGATATCGTCGGCGAAAAGGTGGGAGATTTTAACTTCAAGACGATTACAGACCAGTTTTCGGAGTTGATGTACGATTATCCTTTCCGAGTGCCGGCAAAATTTGCCCTAATTATTCGCTCTCTGGTGACAGAAGAAGGTTTGGCCCTGACGCTAAATCCCGATTTCAAGATAGTCGAGGTGGCGTATCCCTACGTCGCGCGCAGGTTGTTGAATGGGGAATCTCCGGCATTGCGCCGTCGCCTGATTGAGGTATTATTCAAAGATGGCAAATTCCAGTGGAACAGGTTAGAGGAGATGATCGCGATCGCCCGATCCGATCGCAGTTTCGACCTGCTACCCACAGCCCAACTAGGATTGCAATTTTTGCTGTCAGAGGAAGGGTCGTTTTTGAGACGCCAGCTAATGTTAGCGTTGATTGAGGACGATCGTATTCACACCAAAGAAGTTGGCAGCCTCTGGAACTTAGTCAAAGAAGACCTGCAACCGAGCCGCTTGTTCAACGTTGCTCTAGGCGCTTTGACAGAGCTTTCCACAGCAGGAACAGCCGCGCTGACTCGATTTTAATTAGAAGGAAAAAGGAAGAAGGAAGAAGGAAGAAGGAAGAGGGAAGAAGGAAGAAGGAAAAAGGAAGAAGGAATAAAAATAATTCTACTTTTGCCAATTCCTAATTCCCAATTCCCAATTCCCAATTCCCAATTCCCAATTCCCAATTCCCAATTTTCCATTACCCAAATTAAGGAATTATTCGTGTATTACTTTCCAGAACCTCCCTATTTTTTAATGACCGCTGGATTACTAGCAGGTATGGCTTCAGGCTTAGCCTTTGAAGCAACTCTCAAACAAGCCGTACAACTCTGGTCTAAAAATCGTTCTAGTCGTACTTTGTCCAACCTAAAAGGTCTACAATTGCAGTTACCTTTTCTAGGAATGGCCGGTGGAATTTGTGTATTTTTAGCTTCAGGAATGGAGATTTTCGGCTTCCCAAAATTACTTTGTTATGTTCTAGCCCTGCCGCTGACACTACTAACAGCATGGCTAGTTTGGACTCAGCTAGGTAAACTTTTAATAGAACTACAACGCGGAGGTTCCCAAGCCTTAGATTTGGATTCTTTTTTTGAAGAACCATAGTTAAACATCAACCCTCTTTTATAACAACAAAGAGGGTTGGTTAGTAGTAAGGAATTTAGTCCTTCTTTATTAAAATACGCAACTTAAATAGAACATTATTAACCCTTTGAATTCCCCAACTTTTGAAATTCCTCTGCAAGCGAAGCAACAAATTGGGAGGCACTAATTCTGGCCGTATTTGCGGCGAATACAAGTAGCGGTAGTGCAGAAATACATCTCGGTACGGAATCTCAACATCTTCGCCAGCGCACAATCGAGTAAATTTTGCCGCCGCAATACTCATGTAGTGCAAATAAGTCAGCCGCCGTCCTTTATCGTATAAAACCCAATCTATCACATCAAATTGAGAAGACCAATGATTCCCCGTTACCCGTGCAGGTTGATGATAAGCAAAGTTATAAAAAGAGATAGCGCTGCGGGCGACTAAATAGTTAAATAAAGGTTGGTCAGTTCCTCGCAAGGAAAGAATTTTGGATTCTCCTGAAGTTAATTTATCTAAAAGTTGTTTGGAGTTATTGCGAATTAAAATACCTTTTTTTGCAGCAAACCAACCCGCACAAAAAATCTTAGATTCCAGTCTTTCAATCTCAAAAACTTCTGCAAGTTTTTGCGATGATAAATCAAAGACATAATTGAGATCAGATTTGTATTGAAAATCGTTAGCTACCCAATCAAATTCATCAAGTTTTTGATAAATATAATCCAGAGAACCCATTAACAGAGTGTCGCAGTCAAAATAGACGAATTTCTCAAAAGGGCCGTCAAAACAGCAAAATTTTCGGTGCATTCCCAAACAGTGAACTTGCGCCCAACCTTTAGCTTGCCAAATTTTTTGAGCTTTTTGGTGAGATGTCCAAGCTTGAGTCGCAAAGTCTTCCCAGAAATCGATGGAATCGGTATTGTCAAATAGAGTAACATTACTTCGCGAGGCAATTTCTACGCGAACTTTTTGTAAGTTATCATTGTATGGAATGATGCAAACAGGAATATTGTTCGCGCCGTTGACTTCGAGACTGTTCAATAAAGCGACTAACTGGTCAAAAACCACATCATTTGCCAGAATATAAATGCCATCAGTCATAGTTTTTTAATAAAAAATGTATCTCTACAAATATCGGAATAATCTTTGAATTAAATTAGGTTTTTCTTGATGTAAATAACGATAATGTTGCCAAAGTCTCCAGTAAGGGCTACCCGATTTAATTGGTATCCCAGCCCAGTGAATATATTTTAACCTTTTGCCTTTGTCATAAAGCACGTAATCTATTTCTTGAAAATGTGTAGAACCCGCCCAACTACCAGGTTCTACTGCTGAAGTTTTTACCAGATTGCAGCGCTTAGGAATTAACTTAAGAATCATGTAATTTAGTATAGGTTGGTCGGTGACATTTTGAGTAAAGTCAAAATATTCTCGATGCTGCGAACATTCTCGCAAAATTTCATACATTTGCGATTCTGTAATCGTTCCTTTTCTGGAAGCCCAAAAACCGCTGTTGAATACATCTTGAAGCTGTGAGTCGCTAAAGATATTTTGTTCTTTGACAACGGGTGAAAATACATTTCGCAGTTTTTCGCTGAGATGGTGGTAGTCGCAGCAAAAAAAGTCTACTTCTGAGAGTTTGTTGAGGTTGGTTGCGATGTCTTCAAAGACGATGATATCGGTATCGATGTACAGAAATTCGTCGAGGGGGCCAAACCAGGCGCAGAGTTTCCGCATTTTGTTGGGAAGGGCTAAAAAAGTGCGATCGAACATTTGGCCGATTTCCCTGGTAAACTGTTCGACAAACCCGAGATTTGGGAACAATTTCACCCCGTAGAGGCTGCTGAGTGCCGCGGCAACTTGCCGATAATTGTCGTCAAACGGGATCAGAAAAACTGGTACTTGACAATTGTACAGATGTATGCTGGCTAAAAGGGCGATCGCACTTTCCATCACCTGATCATTAGCAACAATATAAATACCGCGATTCATAAATTTATCCTCAACCTTCTCAACACTCTTTCTAGCAAATTCGGCGCAGAAACATCAGCATAAGACATTAGCGGTTCCGTAAAAATCGGTCGCTTTTCCGGTTCCCGGAGATAGCGATAGTGCAGAAACAAATCGCGATAGGGAAACTCAATATTTTCGCCAGCACAAACCCTCCGAATTAAATCCGGCGGCACACCAATATAATGAATGTAAGTAAGTCGGTTTCCCTTGTCGTAAAGAATGAAATCTTGCGCTTTAAAATGTTGAGAAGTAACGCTGCACCCAGTTTTTTCATTCTCTGGGAGACAGCGAGCAAAATTATAACTACTAATCCCAGTTTTCATCACCATATAATTGAGCAACGGCTGCTCTCCAGCACCTCCATACAAAATTTTCGCCTCCCCAGATTGCAGTTGAGCTACCAGCCATTCTCTAGTATTTATATCAAAAAATCCTTGCTTGCTGCCGTAAAACCCCGAACAAAAGATTTCTGAATTAATGCGCTCCTGCTCAAATACTTCTAGCAGTTTTGGAGACAACAAATTATATACTTTAGTCGCATCGGTAAATTGGAAATCATAAACCACAAAAGCCGATTCATTTAACTTCTCAAAAACCGCATCAAGGGAATTCATAGCTAAAGTATCCGCATCCATGTAGATAAACTTTTCAAAAGGCCCGTCGAAAGCGCAAAAACGACGGTGAGCGCCATAAAGCCGAAACTTTTGGCGATTCAAGCGTTCAGGCGCCGCTGCTTCCATGAATTCATCCCATCGCTGAATTGACCCCATATCTTCATACATAAAAACATTAGGACGCTTGGCAATTTCTGCTTGAATTTGCTGCACCTTCTCATCAAAAGGATAAATAC
>JBDTEI010000435.1:0-5696 GCA_039922675.1 Microcoleus sp. | reverse complement strand
TGGAAGGGCGATCGTTTGGACGCTTATAGGACTTACGCACGGGCGGCTCAGAAACCGGGTTTTTTCACGAAAATAATTCGTTCTAGCCCGTAAAAACGATAAAAACCCGGTTTCTTTGGTGTTGATGAGTAAGTCCTAAATTAAACAATTTGTGGCTTAAATGCGATCGGGATCGATGTTCAATTCGCGCCGTTTGGCTGCTAAACGTTCGGCTCTTTGACGTTCTTGTTCGGTCAACTTTTCCTAGGAAAACAGGGAGAGTTGTTCACCTCGATCGTTGGCAAATCTATCGCGAAGTATTTCTAAAGTTTTTGGGCGATCGCGGTATTGTTTGACCATTTAGCGATGGTTTGCCACTTAAATCTGGCGGGTAGAGCAGCTAAATCTAGTTGAGTCCAGGTTGTTTCGAGAAGTTCTGCATCGAGGGATTCGCGATCGCTCTCAAAGGCCTTACCCAAAATTTCCTTAACTGACTTGTTGCTGATAAACTTTTTAACATCTTTAATATACAGCTTAATCTGTTCTGGGGAAAGTCCGCTGATTTTAAACTCCTGTTCCATTAAATCCAAAAATTTTTTCAGGGCTTTGCCCGCAGCGATTTGTCGCGGGTCTTTTTCGCCAATAATGACGTTTTTTAGGGAATCTTTAAAAACATCTTTAGCAAAATCCTTAGCGCCGTTTTTGACTAATTCTGCTAAAATGGGTATGACGAGAATGCCGACTCCTTGCGTCACTCCCCAGAGTACCAACCAATCGCTCATAAAGCTAGCATGAAAATAAATTTATCTCTATAATATAGCAATTATCAATGATTTGTGAAGCTCAAAAAACTTTAGGGTAATTCCAGTGGGATTGGTGTCAACAAGAATGTTAAACTCCCAGTCACTCCTGCGTTTAACCCAAAGTCCGGTAGGGGTTTAAACCCCTGGCGGTCTTTTCGGTTAAAGCAATTACCAATTTTCTCAATTCCCTCATCAGCCGCCGCCTAAAAATAGTTACATTTTTATATATTTCTAGCGACTTGCTTGTGCTATACTCTAATAATGGGAGTGTGAGCAATTTTAAAATTAACGCACAGATTTCTATTATCTAATAATACCATGTCAAACGGAAGAAGTAAAGTAGTTTACCCCAAAAAAAACAAAAAATTTTTGAGATATCATTAAGAAAAGTAAAGCGTAAAATTGGTAAAATTGAGATAGGAAACTAACGAGAATTATGACATACGATTACGACTTGTTTGTGATAGGTGCGGGCTCCGGCGGATTGGCTAGTTCCAAGCGGGCGGCATCCTACGGCGCGAAAGTGGCGATCGCCGAAAATGACTTAGTAGGTGGCACCTGCGTCATTCGTGGCTGCGTCCCCAAAAAACTCATGGTATACGCCTCTACATTTTCGCACCTTTACGAAGATGCGATCGGCTACGGTTGGAGTCCAGTAGAAAGCAGTTTCGATTGGGAAAAACTCGTCACCACCGTAGACACAGAAGTGCGACGGCTGAGCAAACTGCACATCAGTTTCCTTGAAAAAGCCGGAGTGGAATTAATCTCAGGATACGCCAAATTTATCGACCCCCACACTGTCGAAGTTGGTGACAAAAAATACACCGCTGCTAAAATCTTAATTGCTGTCGGTGGCGAAGCTCACAGAGTCGATATTCCCGGCGTCGAACACGCGATCACTTCCCGCGAAATCTTCCTGTTAAAAGAGCAGCCGAAACGGTTGGCAATTTTGGGAGGAGGTTACATCGGTGTTGAATTTGCTTGCATTATGAACGGGTTGGGTACTGAGGTAACTCAAATCATCCGGCGCGATTTAATTTTGAACGACTTTGATGGAGAACTTCGCACTAACGTCCAAGAAGGAATGGTTAAACACGGCATCAATTTTGTCACAGGAAGCTCGATCGCCCAAATCGAGAAAACTCCTGAAGGCCTAAAATTAACACTGTCGGGAGAATCCACAGAAACCTTGACAGTAGACGCGGTTTTGTTGGCTACCGGACGTTGGCCCAATTTAGAAAAATTGGGTTTGGAGAATGCCGGAGTTGAAACCGAAAAAGGTGCGATCGCAGTTAGTAAAGATAGCCGCACCAGTCAACCGCACATTTTTGCCGTCGGAGATTGCACCAACCGGATTAATTTAACGCCAATTGCGATCGCCGAAGGACGCGCTTTTGCTGATACGGAATTTGGCAACAATCCGAGAGCAATTAGTTATGAAAATGTCGCATCAGCCGTATTTTCTCAGCCGGAAGCTGCTACAGTCGGCTTAAGCGAAGAGCAAGCGAAAGCTAAATTTCCAGACTCAATTAAGTGCTACACAGCCAAGTTCCGGCCGATGTTTCACGCTTTGACAGGCGCAGATGAGAAAATTTTTGTCAAGTTAGTTGTTGAAACTAATACCGATCGAGTTTTGGGCGTGCACATGGTTGGGAAAGATGCGGGCGAAATTATTCAAGGTATGGCGATCGCGGTTAATATGGGAGCTACCAAGAAAGACTTTGATGTGACTATTGGCATTCACCCATCGACTGCTGAAGAGTTTGTGACTCTGCGTTAACAGTTGACAGTTGACAGTTGACAGTTGACAGATGAGTGCGAAGTTTTTAGGCTGGGGCTTAAATCCCAAGCCTAAAAACAATCCACCTAAAGGTGGGGGCTTAAATCCCCTGTGCTTTGGTAAAGCTAAAATCGGGAAACGGCAATCAGGAAACGGCATTACCGTTTCTCTCCTTCTTCAACCCGCGCACCATCCGGGTTTTGTCTGTATAGGCGCGGTTTCAACCGCCGTCTGATCTACCCGTCTGATCTACCTGCCGCCTCATTAAAAAATAATTTTAAATCATTTGAACCTTTTTTGCGGCTGTCCTGTCTAAACCCCTCAGATAACGAACTGGTGAGGGAGACTTCACAGGTGTTACGTGTGCCAGCCAATGTTTTAACCGATGACTCTTCCGACTCCGACTTAGTTGCTAAGTGCTTAAAGGGCGATCGTACTTGCTTTCGCTACCTTTACCAACGCTACCAACACAAAGTCAGGTCAACCCTTTACCAACTCTGCGGCCCGTCACTTCTTGACGATTTAGCACAAGAAGTATTTCTGCGAGTTTGGAAAGGATTACCCAAACTCAAGCACCAGGAAAACTTTTCAACTTGGCTGTATCGAATCACTTGGAATGTGGCTTCAGACCAAAGACAAGCATTTGCTAAACAGCATTCTTTTGACTCCAAAATCAAAAATCAAGAACTAACGGATGGAGTTATTCTCAAAGAGAACACATCGGACTTGATGCAGTTGCACTATCAAGATTTAGTGCAGCGGGGACTGGAGCAATTGAGCTTTGAACACCGCAGCGTTTTGGTACTGCACGACTTAGAAGACATCCCCCAAAAAGAAGTAGCCCAAATTTTGGGACTGCCAGCCGGGACTGTCAAATCTCGCGTGTTTTATGCCCGAAATGCTGTGCGGCAATTTTTGCAAAAACAGGGGGTAGACGAACTATGAAGGACGGAAATAGCGACGAAAAGTTAGTTAATTTTTTGAAAAAATATCGCCCAAACGTTCCGGAAGCTGCCCCCGATTGCGAGCAAAGAGTCTTAGCAGCAATAGATAGGAATGACCAAGCGAGAAAGCTAAATAATTTAGGGAATTCCCGATTGACCGACTCTAGTAAAAAGTCCAAATTATTCGGCTTTCCTAAGTGGGCTTTCCCTCCTGCACTCGCTGCTAGCGTGCTAGTTTTTTGGTCTGGGTATAGCGTGCTATTTACCACACAATTTCATGCGGATGAGGAGGCGCACCTAGAAGCATTTATGGTAAATAATTGGGATGGTGTATTGAACGATTGTCACGGTGAAAATTTGCTCGATCGCCCGCAAACAGACGGGTGGACTTTCAGTCCGTGTACTGACAGCGAACAGCCCACAAACAACTAATCTTAAAGAGGTAATTTTTCATGTTGATTCGCCGAATTTCTGCAATAGCTCTTTTAATGTTTACCCTCGGTACCACAGCCGCTGCAACAGCAGCTCCCAGCCCCTTGCAAGGGGCAAAAATTGCCCAAAATCAAAAGCCAAACCGACCCGCTGGTAAAGCAGGTGGTCTGTTCGACAAACTTAATTTGAGCGCCGACCAAAAGCAGAAAATGCAGGCAGTTCGCACTCGCTACAAAGACCAAATTTCTCAGCAAATGCAAGCAGTCCGCCAAGCCGGACAAGAATTGCAAACAATGATGTCGAGTACGACGACAAATGACACTCAAATGCGCGAACAAAATACCAAAATAATAGGATTGAGGCAGAAGTTGGAAGAGGTACAATTTGAAAGTATGCTCGCAATGCGAGAAGTTCTCACGCCCGAACAGCGCAGCCAATTAGCTCAACTAATGCAGCAGCGGCGGGACACGGCTAAAAATCGGAGGATGACCGGCCAAAAACCGCAGTAATATACGAGATTTTATGGTGTTTATGGCGCACCTTACTGACTTAATTGTAGGGTGGGCTACAAGTACCGGAGGATTAACCGCAAGCAGCTAGAACTCAATCGTACTTAAGCAAAAAGTCGTTTGACGGGCGAATTATCGCTGCGGTAAAAAATAGATAATAGATCTCTTGCAAAAATCTTCGAGTCATAGAGCAACCGCAGATATCGGGCAGATAAACACTGATTGACGCAGATGGTTTCAGGGTATTTTCGGATTTTTGCAATAGGTCTATTACGATTGCTTCGCTAAAAGCTCGCAATGACAACAAAAAAAGTGTTAACTCAAGCGTATTGAATTATCGCGGCAATGTGCGCAGCGGACACCTTACTCAAGAATCAACTTGTATGGTGTGCACTGCGCACTTTACTGATTTAAGTTAAAATAATTAGTTGCTAAATGTCATAAAAATTTATGATGAATCTACAGAACGATTCTAGTTACATTTATTTACACGGGTTTGCTTCAAGTCCCGATTCAGCTAAGGCTAAATATTTCCAAGAGCGCTTTTCTTGTCTAGGAATTGACCTAAAAATTCCCGATCTCAATCAAAACGATTTTTCCGGCCTCACCCTCACCCGCCAGTTGCAGCAAATAGAAACAGAATTTTTGCAAACCAAATCCTCCCAATCTGTAGAAAAGGTAAAAAATATAGGAGGAGTTACAATAATTGGGTCTAGTTTTGGCGGGCTGACTGCTGCTTGGTTGGCCCAACGACAATTGTCAGTAAAGCAAATAGTTTTGTTAGCACCAGCTTTTGATTTTCTATCCCACTGGCTGCCGCTGTTGGGACAGGAACAGTTACAAAAGTGGCAGTCTGAGAAATATTTGCCCGTTTACCACTACGGCGAACAGCGGTATTTGCCGTTGAGTTATCAGTTTGTGGCAGAGATGGCTCAATATCCTGAAGAAAAATTAATGCGGTCAGTCCCTACGTTAATTCTGCACGGCAAGCATGATACAATCATACCGGTTCAAGCTAGCAGAAGTTTTGCCGCTGACCGTCCCTGGGTGCAATTAATCGAATTAGAAGACGATCATTCTTTGGGAAATGTCCTAGGGGAAATTTGGGAAGCGATGCAAAATTTTTGCCAATTCAAAAATTAAAATTTGACCAACTTGCAAGTCTCAACAATCAAATGACTGAACAAGATAAATCGACTCGCACCTTAGCCGTTGACATTGGTGGAAGCGGCATCAAAGTTATGGTTTT